>CAJPST010000080.1 GCA_905373425.1 uncultured Mesocricetibacter sp. | reverse complement strand
ATAAGATCCTCAATAACGTTTAATTTATCGTTCGTAAAACGCAAGCGAAATACACGTTGAGCTTCGGGTTGTTCTGGAAATGGGAAAGCACGACGTAATAATACTATGCTGTCATTTTCAATTTTAAAGTCACCCGGAGCGGCAATTAATGTTGTTTGGCGGTAGTCATTATCCAATAAAAGTTGCTTTATCTCGTTTAGGCTGAGTTTGTCGCTTACGCGAATACTTTCGATGCGACTATAAACCTCTGCGGGTAAACGCCAAATCTGCCCGTCCATTTTGGCGCGGATTTGTCCGCTTAAATAAATGCTATAAAAAGCTGCGAGGCAGAATAGGGTAAAGCCTAATTTCAGTAAAAAAATTAACCGCACTTTAGACTTTTTTGTTACGGTTTGCTCTTTTTCATTAACGGATTTTTCTTGTTGCTCGGACATGCTATTACTCGGTACTAAATGAACGACTGATTCTAGCATAATATTTTGTCTTTTATGAAGATTTAATAAGGTTGATGGCGTTTTTTTATTGTTGAATCGGATTGCGATGAATTTTTTTCGAATAAAATTAGGATTAAAAAGGGTATTTATTGTGTAACAGTCTCTTTTTTATCTAAAATTTATGAAAAATGTGATCTATGTCAGAAATTATGAATAAGGTTATTTTTTCTTATTGACGAAAGATATTTTCTTTGGCAAGATAAAATCGCTTTGAAAAGGAAGCAAGTTTGACCTTGTTTTTTTTGATAAGTTCAAACTTGATTGTTATTTGAAATAATTCTGTAAAGGAATGATTATTATGAAAAAGACATTAGTAGCATTAGCAGTTGCAATGACAGCGGCTTCAGCGAGCGCAACAACTATCTATGAACAAGAAGGCACCAAAGTTCAATTAGGTGGCCGCGTAGATGTAATGCTCGGTAAATTCGGCAAAGATGAACGTACGGACTTGCGTAATAACGAATCTCGTATTGATGTTCATGCTGAGCATCAAATTAGCAACGGCCTGAAAGCATTAGCGCATTATCGTATGCGTTTTAATAAAGGCGGCGATAAAGGTGACACCAATAAATCATTTAATGACCCGACTACTAATAAATTATGGTTGGGATTGGCGCATGATGATGTGGGTCGTTTGACTTTCGGTAAACAAAATACTACTGGTGATGATGTTCAATTAAATGACTCAGCATATATCTTCGGTGGTAATAATAATTTAAATACCGGAGGCGACAAAGTAGCTTCTTTCCGTTCAGCTGATTTCAAATTAGGTGCAAATCAAGCTTTAGGTTTTGGACTTGACTATGAGTTCGGTGACTCAGATAAAACAAGCAATAAACCGGAAAAAGCATTGAAAAATGCTTATGGCGTTTCTTCATTTTATGCCGGTTCATTTGGTGACTTTGGTATGAAATTTAATGCAGGTTATACTTTAGAGAAAGATGATCGTCATGCATACCCTACAGATACTAAAACCGGTGATAAACGTAGAGCTTGGCGTTTAGCTTCTGAGTTCACTTTAGGCCCGGTTTCCTTTGGTGCTGAGTACGGTCGTACTGATCACAGAGTTGATAATTCAACATATCAAAGAGATAGATTTGTTTTAGCAGCTGTTAAGTATCAAGTAATTGAACCGTCAAAAGTGTATTTCCAATACCAAAACAACCAAGAAAAAACAGTTTCGACTGGTGTTAAAGAAACAGAAAACAAATACATTATTGGTGCTGATTATAAATTCAACAAAAATGTATTGGTTTATACCGAGCTTGCGCGTGTGTTAGAGAAAACTAATACCTCTCCTGTTAAAAAAGCTAACGACACTATGTATGGTGTAGGTTTACGCGTTTACTTCTAATTTAAAAAGTTAAAGTTTCTGATATGAAAAAGCCGATCGAATGATCGGCTTTTTGTTTTAGTATAGTTACTTACCTTTTCATAAAAATAAGTAAAAAATAGACCGCACTTTTGGTTTAAGTTAGCGTTCCATTAACGTAAAGTGTAAAAATTCTACAAAATGATCTGCCCAGTGCATTTCATGGTGGATTTCATTCGCCATGATGCGTAAGCGGATATTGTCCAACGGGTGACCTGTACGTAGCAGTGCTTGATAATAATGCAGGGTGCAATCGATATAGGCTTGGTTCATGTCAGAAATAAATTTTGAATCGATTTCATCACCTTCATTGGTGCCGACCTGAATAAATACTTTGCTGCTTTTGTGTAATGGGTTGTGGTGGATAAAATGCATGAAAGCTGATTCACTAAACCAAGAGGCGAGTGAAAATACGCCAAGATGCCCGAATACTTGCGGATAGGCCGCGCCCATATAAGCGGTGATAATCCCCCCCATGGAGCTGCCCGCCAACAATGTGTGATTGCGATCCGACATTGTACGATAGCTACGATCAATAAAAGGTTTCACCATTTCTACAACCCAACGTGCGTATTCTGCGCCCAATCCACCTGTATTCATCGTATCGGGCGTAGAGCCCGTATTGGTTTTCCATGGACTATATTCGTTTAGTCGCTCCGTGCCTGCGTTATCAATGCCGATAATAATCATTTTAGGAAATTCTTTATGATGTTTTATTGTAGGAATAACTTTCCATGAATATCCCGAATAGGATTCCTTGCTGTAAAACACGTTTTGCCCATCATGCATATATAATACGGGATAATGTTGTGTTTCATGATGGTAATCTTTCGGCAGTAATACACGTACGCGGCGGTAATTATGAAAATAGGGAACATAGAGGAAGTGCTCTTCCATTTTTAGATAATAGTAATCTAAGTGTGAGGTCATTAAATTGCCTTTGTTAACTGGTATAGATTAGAAAAATGGACGTAAGGATAACATAAATCAAAAATTTCTAAAACATGGAAAAAAGAGACCGCACTTTAACCATTATTAGCGGCTAAAGTGCGGTCAGATTTTATGATGTTTTAGATTTATTGTGTTGCTTGAATTGCCGTTAATGCGATTGTGTACACAATATCATCCACTAATGCTCCGCGTGATAAATCATTAACAGGTTTGCGCATACCTTGCAACATCGGGCCGATAGAAACTAAATCTGCAGAGCGTTGTACCGCCTTATATGTGGTGTTGCCGGTATTCAAATCAGGGAAAATGAACACGGTGGCTTTACCTGCAACAGGCGAATTCGGTGCTTTGGATTTCGCTACATCTTCCATCACGGCCGCGTCGTATTGTAATGGACCATCGATGACAAGATCCGGGCGTTTTTCTTGTGCCAAACGGGTAGCTTCTTTTACTTTTTCCACATCGGCACCAGAACCTGATGTACCGGTAGAGTAAGAGATCATCGCCACTTTCGGATCAATACCGAAAGCCTTGGCGGAATCAGCTGATTGAATCGCAATTTCAGCTAGTTGTTCTGCAGTTGGATCCGGGTTTACTGCACAGTCACCATAAACCAAAACTTGATCAGGTAATAACATAAAGAATACAGAAGAAACAATCGAGCTACCCGGTGCAGTTTTGATAATCTGCATCGGAGGGCGGATTGTATTTGCTGTTGTATGTACCGCTCCTGAAACCAAGCCATCGACTTCATTAGCTTCCAGCATCATTGTGCCGAGCACTACATTGTCTTCCAATTGTTCGCGTGCGGAAGCTTCGGTCATTCCTTTGTTTTTACGCAATTCAACTAAGCGATCAACATATTTTTCACGTACATTGGCAGGATCAATTACACTGACTCCAGCACCCAATACAACATCTTGCGCTTCTGCAACGCGTTTTACGTCGGCCGGATTAGCTAGTAGAATACATTCCGCGATACCACGCTCTGCACAGAGAGCCGCTGCTTTAATGGTGCGAGGTTCATCGCCCTCAGGTAAAACAATACGTTTTTTCGCAGCACGTGCCAATTCGGTTAATTGGAAACGGAATGCAGGAGGTGACAAGCGACGCATACGAGAAGAAGCTGCTACTAAAGAATTGATAAAATCGGCATTGAATTGTCGGCTGGTATATTGTTTGATATTTTCGATACGTTCTTTGTCGTCAACCGGCACTTCAAGATTGAAACTTTGTAGATTTAATGATGTTTGCCACGTATTTCCTTCAATACGGAAAATTGGCAAGCCTGAGGTTTCAAAAGAACGTTGGCAGAGTTTTTTAATTTGGGAATCAATTTTGTAACCACCGGTTAGCAATAAGCCGCCAAGTTCAATTCCGTTAGTTGCTGCCAATGCAGCAGCTACTAACACATCCGGGCGATCGGCAGAAGTTACAAGCAGGCTGCCGGTACGGAAATGTTCCACCATATTGTGTAGGCTTCTGGCACAGAAAGTAATGCCACGAATACGACGGGTGCGCATATCCCCTTCATTGATAATGGTGGCTCCTAAGTGTTTAACCAAGTCGATTACGCGGGTTGCAATCAGATCCGGTGACCAAGGTATGCAGGCCAATATTTTAATTGGGCTTTGTTCAAATAAATGATAGAGCTCAGCCGGTTGATTGTGGCTGTGTTGGAAAGCATCAAAAATTTCACTGAGATCAGGGCGGGTACGTCCAGATTCGTCAATCGGCGCATTAAATTTATTAACGACTACACCCAATAAATTAGGATTGTGTTTGCCACCGAACATTGAAGCTGCTGCTTCAACTCTTTCTTTCAATTGCGCAGGCGTTTCCGTTGCAGGGGCTGAAACCAAGATGATTTCGGCATCCAGTGCTTGTGCAATTTCATAGTTAATGCTGTTGGCATAAGAGTGTTTGCGAGTTGGAATTAAACCTTCAACGATCACAATTTCATTATTTTTGGAAAGTTGTTGATGATGCTCTACGATTTTTTCCAATAACACATCAGATTGATTTTGACCGATAAGATTTTCTGCTACGCTCAGCATGAATGGTTCTGCGGTTTCAATACTTGTGCTGGTCGTGCGTACAATAGAAGTTGTGCGGTCAAGTTTGTCTTCATCGGTATTTGGCTGAGAAATCGGTTTCATAAAACCGATTTTTGCCCCTTTCTGTTCAAGTGCTTGGAGCAAACCTAAACTTACACTGGTTAAACCTACGCCAGCGCTGATAGGAATGAGAATAATAGTTCTGGACATTGTATTTTCCTTCAAAAATCTTGGGAAATCCCGTTGTGATGAGATATAAACGATACAAAAACAAACTGCCGAAAATTTCGGCAGTTTACTTATACATTACATGCAAAGGCGCGCAGTGTCTTGTGCAATTACTAATTCTTCATTAGTCGGCAGAACAAGCGCAATAGGTGTATTAGCTGCAGTAATTACGCCTTCATTACCGAAACGGGCGGCCAGATTTTTTTCAGCATCAACCTGATAGCCGAACAGTTTCAGATGGTTTAACGTGATTTCGCGTACGTGGGCGGAGTTTTCGCCGATACCGCCGGTAAAGACAATTGCATCTAAACGTTCGCCGATCACAGCCATGTAAGAACCGATATATTTTGCTAAACGATAGCAGAATACGTCTAATGCGCGTTTTGCCGGCTCTTCATTGTCGTAATTATCTTCCGCATAACGGCAGTCGCTGGTAATTTCGGTCAAGCCAAGCAAGCCGGATTTTTTAGTCAACAAGGTGTTGATATCCGCCATAGACATGCCTAAGTTATCGTACAGATAGAAAATAATTGCCGGATCTAAATCGCCCGAACGGGTTCCCATTACCAAACCTTCTAACGGAGTTAAACCCATGGAAGTATCGATACATTCACCGTGACGAATTGCTGCAACAGATGCACCGTTACCTAAGTGGCAGGTAATCACGTTAACTTTGTCTTCCGCAACACCTAAACGTTTAGCCGCTTCACGGCTGACGAAATAATGGCTGGTTCCGTGTGCGCCGTAACGACGGATACCGTGTTCTTTGTATAAAGAATAAGGTAACGCATATAGATAGGCTTCTTCCGGCATTGTAGTATGGAATGCCGTATCGAACACCGCAACGTTTTTATCTTTCAAGTGCGGGAACATTTTAAATGCTTCTTTGATACCGATTAAATGCGCAGGATTGTGGAGCGGAGCGAATTGAATTGCATCTTCGATACCTTTTACCACTTCATCGGTGATAACTACGGAAGATTTGAATTTTTCACCGCCGTGTACGATACGATGACCGATTGCCACGATACCTTCTTTTAATTCTGCATCCAGTGGGAAAATTTTATTTACAATGAAATCCAGCGCTTCACTGTGCGCAGCACCTGAACCTAAATCCGCATTGCCTTTTTCACCATGCAGTTTCCATTTAATCCGCGCTTCCGGAAGATGAAAAGCTTCGGCTAAACCCGATAATTTTTCTTCACCGGATTGAGGATCTAAAATTGAGAATTTTAATGAGGAACTACCGCAATTAAGGATAAGAACTAATTTCTGAGACATAAATAACCTATCTTTTTTTGATTGAAGTTAAAAAGGTATTCGCTCAAAATTTGAACGAATAAGATATAAAGCCACAACGCTACATAGAATACACTTTTCACACAATAAAATAAATTATGCTTTGTGTAAAAATGCGACATTGGTCAAAAAAAATTTAAATTTTTAATATTACTTACATCAAAGTGCGGTCGAAAAATAATGTTATTTTCAACCGCACTTTAATCTTATTATTCAGCCAGTTCTGTTTACTCATGAGACAGGAATTATGAAATAACAAAATTCAGTTCTTTCATGTATCGCTCATAACATTGCAAGATGTCCACGATCAAATCCTCTTCCTTCGTGATATTCAAAGGATAACCTTCCAATTGCATATTTGTTGAAACCATTAATGCGTGATGAACTTGTGCTGTTTCAGGCTCAGCCCTCTCAAACAAGGTAATTTGGTAAAAAAAATCTTCTGCTAATCCATTTTCAATAGAAAAAACTAGTTGAGTATTATCGCGGTCAAAATATTGCTGTAATATCACATTTAAACCATAGGTACCAATGAGTAACTGGCGTAACTCTCTCATTGCTAAAAGTGCCGTTGTTTTTAAATGGAAAATGGCGTCATTTCTCTTAGGTTCAATCACTAACTGTCTTAAACGGCTACGCCAGTTTGCACCTGTCCACAAATCTGAAACCTCTGTGGAGTAATATTGACGTTCAAATCGTAAACCTTTTAACAAACTCCATGCCATCACTGACATCAACAGAGCAAAAGGTAAAGAGAAAAACAACATCGTTGATTGGAGTATTTCAATACCGCCAAAAAGATAAAGAACAAACGTAACCGCTGACAATAAACCACCCCAAAACATATATTGCCAACGAGGTGAAACCTGGCTTTTGTCTTCAATTGCGATATTATTAAGCGTATAAATACCAAAGTTAATGGTGACGATAAAAAAGAGCGTGATAATAAATAAAGCTAACGTTTTAGTTAAGCTGGAATAGGGTAAATAACTCAAAAAATCAAAAAGAAGTGATCCCACATTATTTACAGCTTGACCTAATGCCCCATTAGCAAGATGCTCATTCACCCAAATTGCTCCATTACCAAATACCGTGAACCACAAAACGAAGAATAAACTTGGTATCATCAATACGCCGAAAATAAACTCCCGCAAAGTTCGTCCGCGAGAAATCCGTGCGATAAAAATCCCAAAGCCGGGTGCCCACGAAAACCACCATGCCCAGTAAAAAACTGTCCAATCCATAAACCAGTCTAGATGTTCTACATCATAGGTATAAGCCTTGAAGCCGACTCTAATTAAACCGCTTAAATAGGTACCAATATTTTCCGTAAAAGCAGAAATTAAATATATTGTCGGACCGAATAGCAAAACCAATAGCATAAAGAGAAAGGTAACGCCTAGATTTAGCTCACTAAGAATACGGAAGCCGTTGGCAATACCCTGCAGTGAAATTAAGATAGCAATGATAAAAACACTCACCAAAATAAGGGGAACCAAATACGGTGAGTTATCCAATAAATGCATTGAATGGAAGGCAGCCGCCAACCGAATCGCACTGTAACCTAAGGTTGCGACTACGCCAAATAAGGTGGTACAAATCCCGAGAATATCAATGACATCCCCCACTTTTCCATCAATCTTTTCTTTCAGTAAGGGATAAAAACAAGAGCGTAAAGAAAACGGTAATTTATAGCGAAATCCGAAGTAAGCAATCGTAAGTGCAATTAATCCATAAATAGCCCAAGCACTGATGCTCCAATGAAAAATACTAAAAAATAATGCAGTTCGAACTTTCTCATATTCACCTATTGGTGAAAGAAAATGTGAAAGCGGTTCAGCAACGCCAAGGAAAACAATGCCAATACCAATTCCAGAGGTAAAGAGTAATGCAATCCAAGAGCTTAATTTAAACTCTGGTTCTTCCTCATCACTCCCGAGTTTAATATCGCCGTATCGTCCTAATGCTAAGAAGAGTAAAAAGAATAGAAAAAACGCACTCAGTAAAATATAAAACCAGCTAAATTGAGAGAAAATAAAGTCTTTCGCCGCAGCAAGATAAAATATAGTTTGCTGCGTATCAAATAAAAGGGCTGCAATAATCGCTAAACTAAAACCTAAACTGCCCCAAATAACATTTGCTTTGAAAGTATTTTGTATCTTCATATTTGTTTTAAGATAAAAAGCGCGGTTAAAAATTTAGAGGATTTCCAACCGCACTTTAGTCTTATTATTCAGCCAGTTCTGTTTGCTCGTGTGCCATCAATTCTTGACCCACATCGTCTAGCAAACTTAAGTAACGTTCATAATGTTTCAACATGTCGGCAATCAATTCATCTTGGTCCATATATTGCACATCATAACCCACTCGACCATCAAAGAAATAAGTGTATGGCTCATAGGTCATACTATGCTGGATATGTGGCAAATTATCATCATTGATTAGTTGAGTGGATACATCTCGACCAACAGATTTCACCCCATACATAAAGTCTCGCATCGATTCTTTTTGGATGACCAATTCCACTGCAGGCTCATCTTGTTCAAATAACGTGTTAATTTGTACACTCAATTCATATTTACCAATTAATTCTTGGCGTAGCTCACGCATAGCCGGTAATACCGTATGTTTAAGGAAACGTAAAATATCTTTTTCTTGAGTTTGGTTCATCATTTGTTCCAAACGTTCTTTCCACTTATCCCCTGTCCAGAAAATACTGGTTGGATTAACTTTGGTATCAAAATATTTTTTATCCGCATTCAAGCCTTTCCATAAACTAAAACACATCAGTAACATCAACATCGCAAAAGGTAATGCAACCAACAAGGTCATTGCCTGCAGGTTTGCCAAACCACCCGATTGCATTAAAACAATCGCAACGACTGACATTAATACACCCCACATTACGGCCTGCCAACGAGGTGCTGCAAGGCTTTTATCGCGTGATGCAATGTTATTTAATACATAAATGCCCGAATCAGCAGAAGTGATAAAAAATAAAGAAATCACCACCAAACTCACTAAACCCGTCACACTAGAAAGCGGTAAATAATCTAAGAATTTAAAAAGCAACGTTTCAGGCGAGGAAATCATTTGTCCTAACGTACCTGCAGCTTCACCATCATTCAACCAAATAGCCGTATTACCAAATACGGTAAACCACAAGATACCGAACATGCTAGGAATCACCAATACGCCGAAAATAAATTCACGAATTGTACGCCCTTTCGAGATACGAGCGATAAATAAACCGACATATGGCGCCCAAGAACACCACCATGCCCAGTACAGAATTGTCCAACCGCTAAACCAGCCAGTATGTTCTTGTTCATAAACATAGGTTTTGAAGCTTAATTGTACCAAGTTGCTGAGATAAGTTCCGATGTTGTCGCTAAAAGCGGATAACAAATAAAGTGTCGGCCCCGCCACTAACAC
>CAJPST010000079.1 GCA_905373425.1 uncultured Mesocricetibacter sp. | reverse complement strand
CAGATTTCGGACGGAAGCTTTCAATTACTTGTACATGGGTATCAATATAAATGCCATCAATGAGCTGCAAACAATAAGGTACGGCAGCAAAAATGCCTTTCACAAGTACATTTCCGTTTTCATCTTTTACCCCTTCTAACGTTTCTTTAATCGCTTTAGGCTGCCCCGGTAAATTAAGAATCAAGCTATTTTTACGAATGACGCCTACTTGACGGGATAAAATTGCAGTCGGCACAAAATGCAGACTAACTTGACGCATCTGCTCCCCAAAACCGGGCATTTCACGATCCGCTACAGCCAGTGTTGCATCCGGCGTAACATCACGTTTTGCAGGTCCAGTTCCGCCGGTAGTTAATACCAAATGGCAATGGTGAATATCAACCAATTCTATCAGAGTTTTTTCAATTTCCTCTTGTTCATCGGGGATCAAACGGGTTTCTACGGCAAAAGGCTCTATTAACGCCTTTTCCAGCCACGCCTGTAATTCAGGAATCCCTTGATCCTGATAAACGCCTTGTGATGCCCGATCCGACACCGATACTAAACCTATTTTTAATTTTTTTTCCGATAAAAGTGCGGTCATTTTTTTCCTCGTTTTGTAAAATCTCATTTTTTCAACCGCACTTTACTTTTCAAGCTCAAAGTGAGGTCATTTTTTTGTTTATTTTCACGTCCAGTAATAACGTACCAGATGGAAGAAAATAGGTGCGGCAAAACACAGACTGTCCATTCTATCCAACATGCCACCGTGTCCGCTAATCATATTTCCCCAATCTTTCACCCCCATACTGCGTTTAATAGCGGACATCACTAAGCCGCCGAGAAAACCCATCATGCAAATCACAAAACCGATTAATGCGGCTTCAGCAGGTGTAAACGGAGTTAAACCATATAACAACCCGGCCAGTACACTGGCACTAATCACACCGCCGACAAAACCCTCAACAGTTTTGGAAGGAGATAACGTCGGAGCAATTTTATGTTTACCAAACAGTTTCCCCCAAATATACTGCAATACATCGCTTGCCTGTACCACCAAAATCAGGAAAATCATCAGCATTATATTTCCGCCTTCAAAACCCGCAATATCCAACGTCAATACCGCCGGAATATGAGAAATACAGAACACGGCAATCATAATCGCCCATTGCACTTTTGTGGAACGATCCAGAAAATGCGCGGCATCGCCCTGTAAAGCGGAGAGAATCGGTAGAAATAGGAAAGCATACACGGGGATAAAAATAGTGAACATACTGAACCAATCAATTGCCACCAAAATAAACTGAATCGGTAAAATTACATAAAAACAGGCAACTAATGCAATGTGATCACCTCGACGAATATAAATAAGAGATAAAAACTCACGTAATGCCATGAAGGCAACCACGAAAAACAGCATAATAACGCCATAAAAACCCAATGCAGCCGCGGCAAAAATCACCAAAATCATAACCCACCACGCGTTTACTCGCGCCTCTAGGTTTTCAATCACCGACGTAGCACCAAATTTGTGCTTGAGAACATAGCTGACAGCTGAAGCAATAATAAGCGTAACGATTAAACCGCCAAAAAGTTGCCATAGCTCCATTGTGTGATTCATTAAACACCTGCCTTATGTTTTGGATTTAAAGCGAGTAATGCCTGTTCGGCACGATGTAAAAATGTGTTTTTTTCCTCATCTTGCTGATAATACAGAGGCTCTCCCATATAGAGATCACACAATAATGGAATTGGTAGTACAAACCCTTTAGGTAATACGTTATCCATATTGTTAATCCATATCGGGATTAATTCCAATTCAGGGTTTTGTTTTGCCACATAAAACAACCCACTTTTGAATGGTTGTAACGCGACATCATTATCGGTTTTACGTGTACCTTCGGGAAAAATAATTAACGAACTGCTTTTTAGTGCTTCATTCACACGTTCCGTCGCAGCCTGTGGGTTATCACCGCCTCGCTCAATTAACAACATATTAAATACCTTCTGCGCCAGAAAACGGCGGACGGGCCCTTTCATCCAATAATCTGAGCCTGCGACCGGGCGTGTATTTTTGCGGATAGCATAAGGCAACGACACCCATAATAAAATAAAATCACCATGGCTGTTATGATTGGCATAATATAAACGATTTTTCCCACTCTGCTGCTGCTCAACGTTTTTCTGTGCCCGTACACCGGTAATAAACGAGGTGAAACGACACAAAATAAAATCCACCAGTTTAGCTAGCATAGTTTTCTCCTTTTCTACATATTATGTACTGATTATGCAGCTCTCGCTCAACTACTAAAAACAAAGAGCGGTCAAAAAAATAAGCGTTTTTTCGACCGCTCTTTGGTTAGAACGGAAACAGCACCGGCACCAAAAATATCGTCACCAACATGACTAAAATCGTGAAAGGTACACCGATTTTCACAAAATCAGCAAATTTATAGCCACCCGGCCCGATTACCATTGTATTCACCGGTGATGAAATCGGCGTCATAAAAGCAGCTGACGCGGCAATCGCAACAGTCATAGCAAAAGGAACCGGCGACAGGTTCAATTGGTTCGCCATCGAAATTGCAATCGGCGCAATTAAAATAGCCGTTGCAGTGTTAGAAATAAACAATCCCGTCACAGCCGTCAAAATAAACAAACTAATCAGAATCCAATGTTTACCCATGCCCCCGACCAACTGCAACATTAAATCCACAATCAATGACACTCCTCCAGTTTTCTGTAAAGCAATGGAAAACGGCATCATGCCGATAATCAGGATCAGGCTAGGCCAGTGAATGCTGTCGTATGCACTTTTAGCATCAATACAACGAAAATGGCCCAGCAATAAACAAGTAATCAGTGCTGCTACAACATTTGGCACCCACCCACTAACCATTAATAAGACCATAGTAATAATTGAAAATATTGCGTGAGGAGCCTGACTACGGGCGGGAGCGGCTTGTTTGATTTCACTCGGATAATTTAATACAAAAAAATCCTTGGTGCGCTCGGGCAGCTTGCGGATTAACTTCCAGTCACCAATCACTAACAGTAAGTCACCTGCCTGATAAGGCTCCTCCACCAAATAACCGCCCAGAATTTCGCCATCGCGCTTAATTCCCACTACATTCAGGCCATAATTGGAACGAAAACGCAGTTGTGCTGCACTTTTACCGATCGCCGAACTGTCAGGCACAGGAGTAAGCTCCACCATACCGATAGAACGCGCCGCTTCATTAAAATTCGCGCTCCGAATTTCTGCCGGTTCCAAATGATAGAGTTGATAAAATTCGTTTAAATCCAAGTCCGGGTTACTAATATCGAACAGGAGAATATCTTTTTCTTTAATTTCCGTTTTGCCTAGGGAGGCGGCCAAATATATCGGACGAAAACGTTTCCAGCGCTCAATCGCCAAAATATTTAATCCATAATTAGAACGCAGGTGAAGCTCTTCTACCGGCTGTCCGATAAAGGAAGAACCTGCCAGTACCACCATCCGTTTAGTGCGCTTACGCAAACCATATTCTTCAATCAAATCGTTAATTGAGTGGTCATTCACCGTTTCTTTTTCTTCTTCATCGGTCGTTGCCAACCAACGACGAACGAATAACATATAGAAAATCCCCAAGGCTAAAATTACCGCACCAATGGGAGTAAATGAAAAGAAACTGAAACGAATATTCGCACTGCGCACTAACTCAGAATTAACCACTAGATTGGGGGCGGTGGCAATTAATGTCATCATTCCACTTATAAGCCCTGCTACACTTAACGGCATCATCAGCCCGCGTGGCGAAATATTCATTTTTTGACAGATCACTAATACTACAGGAATAAAAATCGCCACCACACCGGTGGAACTCATAAAAGAGCCAAGCCCGGCAACAGCTAACATCAAATAAACCAATACCCGTGTT
Source organism: uncultured Mesocricetibacter sp. (assembly GCA_905373425.1). Classification (GTDB taxonomy): domain Bacteria; phylum Pseudomonadota; class Gammaproteobacteria; order Enterobacterales; family Pasteurellaceae; genus CAJPST01. The sequence continues at coordinate 5,938 of CAJPST010000079.1, read as the reverse complement.
TCGCTGTTTTTCGCTGCTTTAATTAACCATTCACTGACTTGATAAGCCACGCCGGTACGAACTAAACCTTCGCCCACAACAAATAACAACGCGATTAGGATCACATTCTGGTCGCTAAATCCGGCAAAAACATCCTGCATGGTCAGAATACCGCTCAAACAAAAAACTAACATGACCAACAAGGCCACCATGTCCATCCGGATTTGATTGCGAATAAACAGATATACCGCTGTTCCCAGTAAAACGAGAACCCAAAATAATGGTTGCTGAATCCAAATAAGCAGTTGTTCGGTCATAACGAATTCCTCAACAAAATATAATCGCATTATAGCCGAGGCAAATAAAAAAGCCATACGGCCTATTAAGGCGTATTATCACTCACTAATTTTCTTACCGGTGCAAAGCTACGACGGTGTTGGGGCAACACACCAAATTCGGCCAGTTTTTCCAAATGCAGCTTGGTCGGGTAACCTTTATGTTGTGCAAATGCATATTGGGGAAATTGTTTATCTAATGCCAGCATCTCCGCATCGCGTGCTACCTTCGCTAAAATAGACGCGGCGCTGATTTCCGGCACTAAACTGTCACCTTTTACAATCGCCTGTGCAGGAATATCCAATTCAGGTATACGATTGCCATCTACTAACACAAAGTGCGGTCGGATTTTTAACGATTTTATCGCTCGTTGCATAGCCAGCATTGTAGCGTGCAAAATATTCAGTTCATCGATCTCCGCCGGTTCAGCTCTTCCCAAACTCCATGCCAACGCCTTTTGTTTAATTTCTTGCGCAAGCAAAAGGCGTTTTTTTTCCGACAATTTTTTGCTATCTCCCAGACCTTCAATGGGATTATTCGGATCTAAAATGACGGCTGCTGTCACCACCGCTCCGACCAAAGGTCCGCGGCCTACTTCATCTACACCAGCGATTAAGTCGGCATTAGGATATATAAATTGTGTCATTTATTCGCTTTATCCAATTCAATAAACCAATTCAGAGTTGTATTCCGTAGCCATTCTTGCTCATTCAAATCTGCATAACAATAAGTCGCTAATATTCGCCCTCGTAGTTCAATAAAACCAAAAGAGGCAAGATATTGAATCTTATTATCTTGTTCTTCTATATCAATAGACCGCATGACAGCAAAGGCATTTTTGTTATACCCAATCAATTCATACGATTTCCCCAATGTTGGGCTATTGTTTTCCGATGACTTACCCGTATTTTTCTTAATATCTTGATTTTGCTTATTAAAATATTCTTTAGTCTGTTGGTTTAATTTCTCTGCGGATTGCTCATTCTTCAATTGCATCCCTTGTTTTAATTTAGCCAACATTGATTTATCAACATCCTGCGTAGCCGGTAGATTATTAATCTTTACAGTATCTCCAATTAAGCAATAACGCTCTATGGCTCTCTTGTCATCGTCCAAATCACTTAACAGAGAATAAGTATTCAGAAATCGTAATACACCATTACTACTTGCCTCTAAAGTACGATATTCTTCCTCATAGTGTTTGTACAATTCCGGCATTTCAGGCGTAACTAAAGTTAATTCGGTCGGAATAGGCACATCAATTTGTCGATTGCCTATTGTAATTCCTCCCTTTTGCTCTATCTCAGAACACGCCGTTAACAGCACACAAAACATCACAAAATATATCCTGATTTGCATTTAAAACTCCTAACGTTCTAATAAATCAATTACCGCCTGCGTGGCTTGCTTATCAGCATCACATTGAATTTGTTGATGTAAATCAGTGAAACGTTGAATTAAAACGTGGCGATTTTGCACCGCACTTTCGTCTTGTTCGAGATATGGAATCAATTTTTCCGTCAGTTTTTCCGCAGTACAATCCTCTTGAATCATCTCCGGTACTAACATTTCGTCTGCTAGCAAATTCGGCAAAGAAATATAAGGGGTTTTCACCAAATGCTTAGCTAAAAAATAAGTTAACGGCTTCATTCGATAGCCCACTACTATCGGCGATTTACACAACATACACTCCAAAGCAGCCGTACCGGAGGCTAGCAACGTAACCTCAGCGGCAATCATTGCCTGGCGCGCATTACCATCTAACAGAATCATATCTAAATCGGGCGCTAAACGAGCCTTGAACTGCTCAAACTGTTGACGACGTTTTTGATTAATCAATGGCACTAAAAACTTCAAATCGGGGAATTTTTCTTTTAGGTGTAGTGCAGTTTGTAAAAAAGGTTCACTAAGCAACTCTACTTCGGCACTACGACTGCCGACCAAGATTGCCATATAACGTTGTTTTTCATCAATATTCAATACATTACAAGCTTCATGCCGATTCGGTTTTAAGGGAATACTGTCTGCCATCGTATGTCCAACAAAGCGGCAAGGCACATTAAAACGATCATAAAATGCTTTTTCAAAGGGTAAAAACGCCAATACTAAATCCGTTGCTCGGGCAATTTTATAAATTCGCTTCTGCCGCCACGCCCATACTGACGGACTAACATAATGTACCGTTTTTATTCCCTGTGCTTTTAGTTTATCTTCTACGTATAAATTAAACTCGGGGGCATCAATGCCGATAAAAATATCAGGCTTTTGTGCCGACATGGTTTCCACCACCATTTTGCGAATTTTCAATAAACGGGGCAAATGCTTCACTATTTCCGCCAACCCCATCACGGCAATTTCTTCCATATCCACCAAAGTTTCGCAACCTTCGGCAATCATACGTTCACCGGCAATGCCTACAAAGCGAGCGTTGGGATATTTTACTTTCAATGCCCGAATTAAACCCGCGCCTAGAATATCTCCCGAGACTTCACCGGCAACCAATGCGATGATTGGATTTGATTTATCTTGTTGCATAAAAAACCTTATAAAAAACGACCGCACTTTCGGCTAAAAAGTGCGGTCAAAAATTTCACTGTTTTGCGTAACCTTAGCGAATTATGCCGCGGGTTGAACGTTTGAAGAAATTAATAAAGAAGCTAATCGCCGATTCAGTTTTAGCATAATGTTCGATTTCCGGCATCACTTCTTCCAGTGTTTTATCACTACGATAGATAAGCTTATAAACATTACGAATGGCATGCAAGGTCGACTTGTCGAAGCCGCGACGCTTCAATCCTTCAATGTTCACCCCAAACGGACGGGCATGGTTTCCCTGCGCCATTACATAAGGCGGAACATCTTGACTTACCATCGAACCACCGCCTAACATTACATGGGCACCGACAATCACAAACTGATGAATGGCCGACATACCGCCGACAATGACGAAATCATCCAGTTCCACATGGCCGGCAAGGGTTGCATTATTGGCTAAAATACAACGGTTTTTGATTTGACAGTCGTGTGCAATATGCGCATTGATCATTAGCAGGTTATCATCACCGATGCGGGTAACTCCGCCCCCTTGTATCGTACCACGATGAATAGTTACGTGTTCGCGGATGCGATTACGATCACCGATAATAGTTTTGGTCGGTTCACCCTGATATTTCAGATCCTGATTGATCTCCCCGATACTGGAGAATTGGAAAATGTGGTTATCTTCGCCAATGTCGGTAATACCTTTCACTATCACGTGTGAATTTAACACCGTTCCCTTACCGATTTTAACTTCAGCGCCGATAATACAAAAAGGGCCGATTACTACGTTTTCACCGATTTGAGCTCCCTCTTCGACAATTGCTGTCGGGTGGATTTGTGCGGTTGAATGAATCATCATACGCTCCTTTTAATTTCGTTATCTACGCGCGCACATCAATTTGGCTTCACAAGCAACTTCGCCGTTTACGGTAGCTACGCCGGTAAATGCAGTAATGCCACGACGCTCCCGAATAACTTCCACATATAATTCCATTTGATCGCCCGGTACAACAGGACGTTTAAAACGCGCTTCATCAATACCGGCAAAATAAAACAATTCATTGCCTGAAAGTTCTAGGGTTTTAAACGCCAAAATACCCATCGATTGTGCTAATGCTTCGAGAATTAATACCCCAGGTAAAATCGGTTGCTCAGGGAAATGGCCGGTAAAGCAAGGTTCGTTCACACTAATATTTTTAATTGCTTTCAGCCACTCGCCTTCTTGATAATCCATCACACGATCCACTAATAAAAAAGGATAACGATGCGGTAATAATTTCATAATTTCATTAGCTTCAATAATTCTTGATGGTCTGGTTTCTGTTGTCACAATAAATTACCTTTAAATGTCTTGAATAATTTTAAATTTCAGCGAATTATACGTTATTTAGGCGTAAATTTATAGAGGGTAAGCAAATAAAACATACCGATATGCTCTGCTTCTCCGTGCAAGTCAAGAGGAACAATTCCCTCATTTCACAGGGAAACATTGGGGTAAAATGGAAATATGAGAAAAGGAAGGATAAATAGAACAGGCGGCGGATATTTTCAGCATAATAAAACACAAATTTTGCCGACAATACCGCCACTGATAAACAATTACAGAATAGCACCAACAAAGTGCGGTCACTTTTTGAAGCGTTTATTAAGCCAGTTTTTTCTCAACGGCTTTTAAGCGCTTATTAATTTTATCAATATCCAAAGTCAGTGCTGCGGTTTTGCGCCATTCTTTATTCGGCTGTAACGGAATTCCGGAAGAATAAATCCCCGGCTCGGTTATTGGGCGCATTACCATTCCCATGCCGGTAACGGTTACTTTATCGCAGATCTCCATATGGCCATTAATCACACTGGCTCCGCCAATTAAACAATAACGACCTACCTTCAGACTACCGGCCATAATCACACCGCCTGCAACTGCGGTTCCCGTTCCAATATGCACATTATGGGCAATTTGGCACAAGTTATCGATAATCACATTATCTTCAATTACTGTTGCATCCAATGCACCGCGATCAATACAGGTACAAGCACCAATTTCCACATTATTGCCGATAATTACCGTGCCTGTTTGCGGGATTTTAATCCAACGTCCACGATCATTCGCGTATCCGAAACCATCACTACCGATTACCGCACTAGATTGAATCAGACAGCCGGAACCAATTTGTACCTCATGGTAAATAGTCACATTCGCCCATAATTGAGTTTTAGCGCCGATTTTTGCATTCTTACCGATAAAACAACCCGCTCCGATAATTGCTTCATCTCCGATTTCCGCACCGTCTTCAATCACTGCATTAGCGCCAACAGAAACATTTTTACCTAATTTTGCTTTAGTCGAGATTACTGCGCTCTGTGCTATTTGCTCAGCAGCTTTAGGTGTGGAATCCATATATTGGGCCAGCAATGCATAGGCAACATAAGGATCCGGCACAATCAGTAGATTACTGCTTTCTGCACAGAATGCTACATCTGCTTCAGATACCACTAAAATACCGGCTTGTGATTGAGGCAGCAATTCACGAAATTTAACATTGGAAATAAAGGTTAGCTGATGCGAGGTTGCCTTATCCAAAGGTGCAATACTATCAACGACAACATCGGCGTTGCCACGAATGGTTCCGCCGATGTGTTCTGCTAATTGTTGAAGACGATAGCCGCTCATTATTTAGCCTTTGCAGGTTCTTCCGCTTTAGCCGGAGTTTCTGTCGCCGGCGCTTTTACGGTTGGAAGAATTTTCAGTACATCCTCACTGATATCTTTACCATCCACCGCAAACACCACTGAATTTGCGTCAATCACATAAGTAAACCCTTTTTCTTTTGCTACTGTATTAGTCGCTAATTGGATATTTTCCAATAATTTCGCGCGCTCTTCATTTTGGCGTTTTTCATTTTCGATTTGGAATTTTTGTACCTGCTCGTCATGCTCTCTCATTAACTTATTGATTTCATCTTCACGTTTTTGAATATCCGCACTACGTAGTTTAGGCGCCTCTTTCTTTAAGGCTTCAATTTTACCGTCAATTTTCTTTTTATTTGCTTGCAATTTATCTGCCGGTTCTTTGAATTCAGCATCT
>CAJPST010000078.1 GCA_905373425.1 uncultured Mesocricetibacter sp. | reverse complement strand
TACTCACAAAATGTTGTGAATTTGGACTTTGTTCTCTAAAATGCGAAATAGCTTTTATGTTTTTTTATAATATTTATTTAATGTGGGATCGGGGGTAAATATGGGATTATCGCCTACGATGTATCAAAATGCGGGAGATTTTTCCCCCATTTCGACGGATGTGATTATTATTGGTGGCGGTGCCACAGGTGCGGGAGTTGCCCGTGACTGTGCATTGCGTGGTATTAACTGTGTTTTATTGGAACGCCGTGATATAGCCACCGGGGCAACAGGCCGTAACCATGGTTTGTTACATAGTGGTGCGCGTTATGCCGTAAACGATCAAGAATCGGCAGAAGAATGTATTAAAGAAAACCGAATTCTGCGCAATATTGCCCGTCATTGTGTGGATGAAACAGAAGGTTTATTTATCACCCTTCCGGAAGATTCCCTTGAGTATCAAAAGACTTTCATTGAAAGCTGTACTAAATCCGGTATTGAAGCTATACCAATCGATCCTGAGCTTGCCAAGATTATGGAACCGTCGGTAAACCCAGATTTAGTTGGGGCCGTTGTTGTACCTGATGGTTCAATCGATCCTTTCCGTTTAACTGCTTCTAACATGATGGATGCCACCGAAAACGGTGCAAAAATGTTTACTTACTGCGAAGTGAAAAATTTGATTCGCGAAGGTGGCAAAGTTATTGGGGTGGATGTGTACGATCATAAAAATCGTGCAAATCGTAAATTCTTTGCACCATTAGTGGTCAATGCCGGTGGTATTTGGGGACAAGGTATCGCAGAATACGCTGATCTCAAAATCAGAATGTTCCCGGCAAAAGGCGCATTACTCGTCATGGGACATCGTATCAATAAATTGGTGATTAACCGCTGTCGTAAACCGGCAGACGCGGATATCCTCGTACCCGGCGATACAATTTGTGTTATTGGTACCACCTCTAGCCGGATTCCTTACGATCAAATTGACAATATGGAAGTCACCCCTGAAGAAGTGGATATTCTTTTCCGTGAAGGGGAAAAATTAGCACCAAGCTTGCGGCATACTCGAGTATTACGCGCTTATGCGGGGGTGCGTCCGTTGGTGGCTACTGATGATGACCCCTCCGGTCGTAACGTAAGCCGTGGTATTGTGTTACTTGACCACGCAGAACGTGACGGCTTAGACGGGTTTATTACCATCACCGGTGGTAAATTAATGACTTACCGCTTAATGGCTGAATGGGCAACGGATCTTGTTTGTAAAAAACTCAACAAAACAGCTCGTTGTACGACTGCTGAGCGTCCATTACCGGGTTCAACGGAAAGCCGTGCGGAAACTAACCAGAAGGTGATTTCACTTCCAAGTACTATTCGTTATTCAGCCGTGTACCGTCACGGTTCTCGCGCAACCCGCTTATTAGATAAAGAACGCCTAGATCGCTCTATGGTGTGTGAATGTGAAGCGGTGACAGCCGGTGAAGTGCGTTATGCCGTTGATGAATTAAACGTGAATAACTTAGTGGATTTACGTCGTCGTACCCGTGTAGGTATGGGGACTTGCCAAGCCGAGCTTTGTGCGTGCCGTGCGGCAGGTTTAATGAACCGCTTCAATGTGGCAACGCCTCGCCAATCAACTACACAATTAACGTCCTTTATGGAAGAACGCTGGCGCGGAATTGAACCGATTGCATGGGGTGAAGCAATTCGTGAAGCTGAATTTACCTCATGGATGTATGGCAGTGTGTTGGGCTTAAATGATGTTCAACCACTTGAGAATGACAAACAGCAAGGGACGGATAACAATGAATTTTGATGTAGTGATTATTGGTGGCGGCCTTGCAGGTTTAACTTGCGGTATCGCTCTACAAGAACAAGGTAAACATTGTGTCATTATTAATAATGGCCAAGCAGCTATTGATTTTGCATCCGGCTCATTGGATTTATTGAGCCGCTTGCCAAATGGTACACCGGTTAAAAATATTCCCGAAAATTTGACCGCACTTTCGGCGCAATTACCGCAACACCCTTATAGCATTATAGGGGCGGAGCGTGTGTTAGCTAAAGCACAAGATTTTGAAAAATTAGCTGAGTCTTTAAATCTAGATTTGATAGGTTCAACAACAGAAAACCATCTTCGCGTTACCGGTTTAGGGAGTTTACGTGGTGCATGGCTTTCACCTAATAGCGTGCCAGCCGTGCAAGGAGATACGCCATTCCCGTATAAAAAAATTGCTGTTTTAGGCATTGAGGGCTATCACGATTTCCAACCGGAATTGTTGGCGGATAACCTTATACTCAATCCACAATTTGCGCATTGCGAAGTCAAAACCGGTTTTTTAAATATTTTGGAACTGGATCAGTTACGCTCAAATTCACGGGAATTTCGCAGTGTGAATATTGCGCAAGTTTTAGAATATAAACTTAAATTTAATGATCTCGTTGCAGAAATGAAAGAGGCTGCAAAAGGAACGGAAGCGATTTTCTTGCCGGCTTGTTTTGGCTTAGAAAATCAAGAGTTTATGGCTGCACTTTGTAAAGCTACCGGGTTGCCATTATTTGAATTACCGACGCTGCCACCTTCTTTATTGGGAATGCGTCAACGTATTCAATTACGTCATCGTTTTGAAAAATTAGGTGGTTTGATGATGAATGGTGACAGTGCGCTAAAAGCACATTTTGATGGTAACAAAGTGCGAGCAATTCAAACTCGCTTACATGAAAACGAAGAAATCACAGCGGAACATTTTGTGTTAGCTTCGGGCAGTTTCTTCAGTAAGGGGTTAATTTCTGAATTCGATAAAATTTATGAACCGGTTTTCCATTCCGATATCATTGGTGTGGAAGGCTTTGATGATACTGATCGTTTCACATGGACAGATCATCGTTTTTCAAATCCCCAACCGTATCAATCTGCGGGTGTGGCGATTAATGCCCAATGCCAAGTGCAAAAGAGCGGTCAATTTTTAACGAATTTATACGCCATTGGTAATGTGATTGGCGGTTTCAATGCCTTAGAGCTTGGTTGTGGTTCTGGCGTAGCTGTGGTAACAGCGCTTGCGGTTGCCGATGAAATTCTTCACAACACACATTAAGGAGGCGTTATGAACATTCAACAATTAATTGAAAATGCAAAACAATCCCTTAATGCACCACAACATCATCATGCATTTGATGAGAGTTTTGAGAGTTGTATTAAATGTACGGCATGTACAGCGGTGTGTCCGGTTTCACGCCAAAATCCTAATTATCCCGGTCCAAAACAATCCGGTCCGGATGGTGAGCGTTTACGCTTAAAATCAGCCGAGCTGTATGATGAAGCTTTGAAATATTGTACTAACTGTAAACGCTGTGAAATTGCGTGTCCGTCTGATGTGAAAATTGGTGATATTATTGTTCGTGCCAGAAATAAATATATTTCACAACAACATAAACCGATGGTACAAAAATTGCGTGATGCTATTTTAAGTAACACCGATATTATGGGAACGCTTAATACGCCACTTGCACCTATTGTGAATACTATCACGGGTTTGAAAGCCACAAAATTTGTGTTGGAAAAAACCTTAAAAATTAGTCGTCATCGTACCTTACCAAAATATTCTTTTGGAACTTTCCGTAGTTGGTATATGAAAAAAATGTTGGAAAGCCAACAAAAATTTAAACGCAAAGTGGCGTACTACCACGGTTGTTATGTGAACTACAATAACCCGCAATTGGGTAAAGAATTTATTCAAGTGTTCAATGCCATGGATATTGGCGTAGTATTATTGGAAAAAGAAAAGTGCTGCGGTTTGCCGTTAAGTGTTAACCAATTCCCGGAACGTGCGAAAAAAATTGCGCAATTTAACACGGATTACATTGGTAAAATGGTGGATGAAAATGGCTTGGATGTTATCAGCGAAGCTTCAAGCTGTACCTTAAATTTACGTGATGAATATCATCATATTTTAGGTATTGATAATGCTAAGGTTCGTCCGCACATTCATTTGGTAACGCCATTTTTATATCAGCTCTTTAAAGAAGGCAAAACCCTACCGCTTAAACCACTAAAATTGCGCGTAGCGTATCATACGGCTTGTCACGTGGATAAAGCCGGTTGGGCACCGTATACTTTGGATGTATTAAAACAAATCTCGGGTTTAGAAGTGGTGATGTTGCCATCTCAATGCTGCGGTATTGCAGGTACTTATGGCTTCAAAGAAGAAAACTACAAGGTTTCTCAAGCCATTGGGAAAACATTATTTGATAATATTAATTCAGGTGGTTTTGATTACGTTGTTTCTGAATGCCAAACTTGTAAATGGCAAATCGATATGTCATCTAATGTAACCTGTATCCATCCATTGACCTTATTGTGTATGTCAATGAATCAATAAGTGAGTAACGGATTTTATCTGCTTATCATAATAAAATGCGAGATTAAGAATGCATAAAATACCGCACTTTTGTTAAAGTGCGGTTAGTTTTTGGCGTATTTTTACGAGCAAAATCTTATAAGTTGGATCCGCTTATGCCGATAAATCTTATCCGATAAGCGGAAATGGCTACACGTTAAAGCATAAATGCTTATACATTAAAGCGGAAATGCATGACATCACCGTCTTGTACGATATAGTCTTTTCCTTCCAGTCGCCATTTCCCTGCTTCTTTGGCACCATTTTCACCTTTGTATTGAATAAAATCATCATAAGCTATGACTTCAGCGCGGATGAAGCCTTTTTCAAAATCCGTATGGATAACTGCCGCTGCTTTTGGAGCGGTAGCACCGACGGAAACCGTCCATGCGCGAACTTCTTTTACTCCGGCAGTAAAATAAGTTTGCAAATTGAGCAATGCATAGCCTGCACGGATAACACGGTTCAGTCCAGGTTCTTCAATGCCTAGGTCTTGTAGAAAATCGATTTTTTCATCATCTTCCAGTTCGGCAATTTCCGCTTCGATTGCAGCGCAAACCGGCACAACCACAGCCCCTTCTTTTTCCGCAATGGCTCGTACTTGATCCAAATATGGATTATTCTCAAAACCGTCTTCATTCACATTGGCGATATACATAGTCGGTTTCAATGTTAGGAAATTATAGCTTTTAATTGCCAGTAGTTCCTCTTTGTCCAAATTGGCCGAGCGAATCATACCTGCATTTTCCAATATCGGCAGAATTTTTTCCATAACCGACAATTCGAATTTGGCTTCTTTATCGCCGCCTTTGGCGCGTTTTTGTAAACGTTGAATTGCGCGTTCGCAGCTGTCTAAATCAGCTAATGCCAGTTCGGTGTTGATAATTTCTATATCGTCCGCCGGATTAATCTTACCGGCAACGTGAACGATGTCATGGTTTTCAAAACAGCGCACGACATGGCCGATTGCGTCGGTTTCACGAATGTTGGCTAAGAACTTATTGCCCAGCCCTTCACCTTTACTTGCTCCGGCCACTAAGCCTGCAATATCGACAAATTCCATCGTAGTTGGTAATACACGCTCGGGATTAACGATTGCCGCTAGTGCATCCAGTCTAGGATCCGGCATCGGTACTACACCGGTATTCGGTTCGATAGTACAAAACGGATAATTTGCCGCTTCAATTCCGGCTTTAGTTAACGCATTGAAAAGTGTTGATTTACCTACGTTAGGTAAGCCGACAATACCACATTTAAAACCCATATTATTTTTCCTTGAAATATTTATTTGAATATTTTTTTTAATAGATTGAGGTCATCATAATTATATTTACAAGCTTTATAAGATAGCTTGTTGCCCGGTTCAACTATTCGACTTTAGGTTCCAATCGGCAATAACGTATAATTTTTTCATAGTCGTTCCTTAAGGTTTAAAGGAATTGAGCCGATTGGTCGCTTTATTAATTCCATCTTTAAGCAATACTTCCACACAGTCGGTAGCTTCTTCCAATGCTTTGTCTATTAAGGTTAAGTCAGTTGGTGAAGGTTTGCTTAATACATAAGCCGCCACTAAATTTTTATCGCCGGGATGACCGATACCGACACGTAAGCGATAGAAATTTTTATTGTTGCTAAGTTGTGCAATGCTATCGCGTAGGCCGTTATGACCACCGTGGCCACCGCCCAGTTTGATTTTTACCGTGCCGGGTGGAAGGTCCAGTTCGTCATGAGCGATTAGAATTTGTTCCGGTTGAATTCGGTAAAATGTTGCTAGCGCACCCACAGCTTTGCCACTTAAATTCATGAAAGTGGTTGGCACTAGGAAACGGATTTCCTGTCCGTTGATTACTGCTCTTGCGGTTTTGCCGAAGAATTTGCTTTCTTCTTTCAAACTGAAATTAAAACGCTGTGCTAATCGTTCAACTAGCCATTCTCCCGCATTATGCCGGGTATCCTTATATTTATCGCCTGGATTGCCGAGTCCGACAATGAGTTTGATTTCAGACATTGATTATTCCGTAGCCGCTCAAAAATAGTCGCTATTGTAGCGGAAAAGTGCGGTTGGCTCAATGTACGTTTTTTTCACTCAGGAAGGAAGATTTACAGAGCAAGAACGAGCACGCCGGATACAATCAGAATCGAACCGATGATGAGTTTTAAACTTATCGGCTCGCCTAAAATAACAACACCAAGAATAATGGCGATTACTACGCTGAGTTTGTCGATCGGAGCAACCCAAGACGCAGGGGCAAGCTGGAGAGCTCGATAATAGCATAACCATGATAACCCGGTAGTGATTCCGGATAAAATCAGGAAGGTCAATGGGCGTGCAGCGATGTGTTCAGGCAGTTGCCATTCATTACGCATGGTGATAATTCCCGTAATGACAAAGAAAATCACAATAGTGCGAATAAAAGTGGCGAGATTACTGTTCAACCCTTCCACGCCGAGTTTACCAAAAATTGCCGTCAGTCCCGCAAAGAATGCAGAGCCGACAGCAAACCAAAACCAGTTGAGTTGAGTCATTATTCCTCCAAAGTGCGGTCAAAATAAGCGATGTTTTTTACCTCGCTTATTTTCTTCTATTACGTCGCTTTTTCTACTTCCAACCGTTCAAAACGTAGAACTCGAGTTTCCAATTTGCGTAATAGTAGGGTAGCGATACCGGTGATGGCTAGGTAGATCACGCCTGCAATACCGTAAATAGTTAGGGCATCATATTCCGTGCCATAAAGCTGTCTGGCATAGCCCATAATATCCAAAATTGTAATGGTGGAGGCGAGGGACGTACCTTTGAATACTAAGATGATTTCATTGCTGTAAGACGGTAGTGCACGCTTTAATGCATATGGAATCAGAATTTTCAAAGTTTGTAAACGGCTTAACCCAAGCGCTGCACAACTTTCCCATTGCCCTTTTGGGATGGCTTTCACTGCACCGTGAAATAGCTGAGTCGAGTAAGCAGCACTGTTTAAGGCGAGTGTCAACATAGCGCAGAACCAAGCGTTTGACAGCAAGAACCATAGAGGGCTGTTCACAATCCATTGAAATTGCCCTGGGCCTGCGTAAATCAAGAAAAATTGCACCAGTAACGGCGTGCCGGTAAATAAAATAACATAAATTTTGACCGCACTTTTTAGCAGTTTATTGTTTGATGACAGAATGAATGTCATTCCGACAGCCAGAAAAAACGCCACGGCAAGCGAAACCAGTGTCAACATTAAACTGGTCGGAATGCCTTGTGCAATAGTCAGAAAATAGTCTTGAAACATTATTTTATCCCTCTTTCAAAACGGGTAACACGCAATTCCAGTTTGCGGATAAAAAACTGGCTGACTAATGTAATGGCTAAATATAACAATGCTGCTGTGCCGTACCAAGTGAATGGCTGGTGGGTTACGGTATTAATTAATTCCGATTGTCGCATCAGTTCATGCACACCGATTAAAGATACTAATGCCGTGTCTTTTAATAGCACCAACCATTGATTACTCAATCCGGGTAAAGCATGACGCCATACTTGTGGCAGAATAATACGTATAAATGCACGAGGGCGGCTTAAACCCAATGCGGCAGCAGACTCCCACTGACCAAGGGGAATGGCTTGAATAGCACCACGTAAGGATTGTGACGCGTAGGAAGCAAAAATAATTGCTAACGCCAGTACACCACACCAAAATGCACTGAATTCAACATATTGACCGGTTAGTTTTTCTACAATTTCGGTAGAGCCGAAATAAATTAATAACACTACAATAATCTCCGGTAAACCGCGTAACAATGTGATTATGAGCGACGCTGGTTTACGGATGTAGCTGAATTTACTGGCTTCTAATACCACAAACAGCATGGATAAAACTAAACCCACAACTAATGAAGAAACCGCTAACCCTAGGGTTAATAGGGTTGCGGAATATAGTAAGGGAAGATAATCAATAAACATGAGAGGTTATTTTACCGTCATCCATTTATCATAAATTTTTTGATATTCGCCGTTGGCTTTAATTGTTGCCAATCCTTTGTTTAACTCGGCAAGTAAATCAGTATTGCCTTTATTGACGGCAATCCCAAAACCGTTACCGAAGTATTTTTTGTTATCAACTTTTTCGCCGACGAAGGTCAGATTCGGTTCTTTGGTTAGCATGTCAGCTAAAACTGCAGTATCACCGAAGATTACATCAATACGACCGTTTTTGACGTCTAAAATCGCATCTTGTAATGATGCATAGGATTTAGCAGAATATTGTTTAGCTTCTGCAACAACATATTGTTGGTAAGTCGTACCATTTTGAACACCGACATTTTTAGCGGTTGTTAAATCTGCTTTATCTTTTATTCCGATAAAGCTGGCGGAACTGTCGTAGTAAGCTTCGCTGAAGCTAACCTGTTTGCTACGTGCTTCGGTAATATCGACAGCGGAAATTGCCGCATCAAAGCGCTTGGCTCTTAAACCCGGAATTAGTGCATCGAAAGATTGCGCTTTGAAATGACAGGTTGCTTGAATTTCCTTACAGATTGCATTAGCTACATCAACGTCAAAACCAATAATTTCACCTTTTTCATTGGTTAATTCAAACGGTGGGTAGCTTGGTTCCATTGCAAAGGTAATGTCTTTTGCTTGAGTGGCAAATGCAGCACCGACTAAAAGTGCAGTTAATAGTAATTTTTTCATAACTTTTCCTTATACTGAGTGGGATAAATATTGTTTAAAATGTTCTGTTTGCGGATTTTCAAAGCAACTTGCGTCACCACTTTCCACAATATGCCCTTGTTCCATATAGATGACTTGGGAGGCAACCTTCTTCGCCATACTCACTTCATGGGTAACGATTACCTGTGTAATGCCTGTTTGTTGCAGTTCTTGAATAATAGAAATAATCTGAGCGGTGATTTCCGGATCCAGTGCTGCTGTCGGTTCATCAAACAATAATACCTGCGGTTTCATCATCAAAGCGCGGGCAATCGCAACCCGTTGTTGTTGGCCACCTGACAGTTGTAATGGAAAACGTTCGGCATGTTCCTCCAAGCGTAGCCGTTTAAGCAAATCAAGCGCATGGCTTTTTGCCTCGGTTTCATCTAAACCCAATACTTTCATCGGTGCTTCGATTAAGTTTTCCAGCACAGTAAAATGTGGCCACAGGTTATATTGCTGAAATACCATGCCAACGTCTTGACGTAGTTGGCGGATTTTTCGCGGGTCAGTATTTTGTGCTAAATCAAATCTATTGTTAGCAATGTTTAATTCGCCACTTTTGGGGACTTCAAGTAGATTAAGCGTACGGATTAAGGTGCTTTTCCCCGCACCGCTTGGCCCCAGTAAAACGAGGGTATCCCCTTCTTGTGCGGTTAGGTTAATATCAAATAATGTTTGTGATGAACCGTAAAAGAAATTTAAATTTTTAACACTAATAGTCATTGGTAAATGAAATCTCTGTTTTTATAAATTGAAATAATATTAATATTTTTTGCATAATTATG
>CAJPST010000077.1 GCA_905373425.1 uncultured Mesocricetibacter sp. | reverse complement strand
GATTAAGATAAGGATAACACGATTTTTGTGTTCGGACTTCAGCTATATCAGCTGATAAATTTTTTAAATTAAGATGACAAACTAAAAAGAGGATCATCACAATGAAAAAAACTGCAATCGCATTAGCTATCGCTGGTTTAGCAGCAGCAACAGTTGCGCAAGCAGCCCCACAGGCAAATACATTCTATGCCGGTGCTAAAGCTGGTTGGGCATCATTCCACGATGGTATTAAATATAACTCAGTTCCTGGCAAAATTGGCTATCAACGTAACTCAGCAACTTACGGTGTTTACGGTGGTTATCAAATTATTGACTACTTGGCAGTTGAATTAGGTTACGACGATTTTGGTCGTGTTAAATTCCGCCGTGCCGGTGACAATATTGTTAAACACACTAACCACGGTGCACACTTAAGTTTAAAAGGTAGCTACCCAATCATTAGTGGTTTAGATGCTTATGCGCGCGTTGGTGCAGCATTAGTTCGTTCTGACTATAAAACTTACAATGGTGCTTCTTTCTTCGGTAACAGAAGAGAACACAGTTTGAAAGTTTCTCCTGTATTTGCTGGTGGTTTAGAGTATGCAATTCTTCCTGAATTAGCAGTACGTTTAGAGTATCAATGGGTTAACCGTGTTGGTGAAGTTGAAAAACCAAACGGTGATCGTGCAGACTATCAACCAAGTATCGGTTCTGTAGCAGCAGGTTTATCTTACCGTTTTGGTCAAGGTCAAGCTCCTGTAGCTGCACCTGAAGTTGTGAACAAAACCTTCACATTGAACTCTGATGTAACTTTCGGTTTCAACAAAGCTAACTTAAAACCTGAAGCTACAGGTGTATTAGATGGTATCTACAGCGAAATCGCTCAAGTTCAAGCTCCGACAGTTGATGTTGCGGGTTATGCAGACCGTATCGGTAAAGCAGCATACAACCAAAAATTATCTCAACGTCGTGCTGAAACTGTAGCTAACTACTTAGTTTCTAAAGGTGTTGCTCCACAATCTGTTTCTGCAACAGGTTATGGTCAAGCTAACCCTGTAACAGGTAACACTTGTGACAAAGTTAAAGGTCGTAAAGCACTTATCGCGTGTTTAGCACCGGATCGTCGCGTAGAAATCTCTGTTAAAGGTAACAAAACCAGCATGTAATTTGCTCGTTAAAATTTAACGATGAGATGCATAAAGACCTAAACTTTTCGGTTTAGGTCTTTTGTTTTAAGTATTAAATTTAATATTAGGAAATTTATAATGAAAAAATTGCTCGTTTTGATTATTGTTGCTGTTATAGCTTTAGGTGTGGTGCTTGTTCCTAGTTATAACGGTTTAGTCAAAGCCGAAGAGGAAATTGATTCCGTATGGGCGAACGTAGAATCTACTTATCAGCGTCGTGCGGATTTAATTCCTAATTTGGTGAATACCGTGAAAGGTCAGGCAAATTTTGAACAGGAAACCTTGACCGGTGTGGTTGAAGCCCGTGCGAAAGCGACACAAACCAAAATTGATCCGGCAAATATGACCGAAGAACAGTTAGCACAGTTTCAACAAAATCAAAATGCCGTCGGTTCAGCGTTATCCCGTTTATTGGTAACGGTGGAAAAATATCCTGAGCTGAAAGCGCACGAAGGATTTATGAATTTACAGGCTCAATTGGAAGGTACTGAAAACCGTATTAATGTGGCTCGCAATAAATTTAATGATGCCGCACGTACTTACAATCAAAAAGTACGTCAATTTCCAACTAAATTGGCGGCAGTGATTTTCGGTTTTAAAGAAAAACCGTATTTCAAATCAACGGAAGGCGCGCAAAATGCCCCTACAGTAGATTTTGGTAAATAACTCAGTAGTTATTTTCTGATAAAAGTGCGGTCGAAATTTTGCCTATTTTTTTAATTGGTATTAGTTTGACCGCAATCCTGTATTCTTTGAGCGGAGATTGTCATGTTCCCTTTTTCTCGAATGCCTTTTGATAAAAAACAGATTGAGGCGGCTATTGTTAATTTAGAAAAACAAAGTTCGGCGGAATTACGGGTTTATATTGAGCGTAAAATTCCGTTAACGTCTTCTATTTCCGATTTGGAGCGAGCGTTGCAAGTGTTTACGCTACTTGAAATGGAGAAAACCGTAGCGCGTAACGGAGTGTTGATTTATATAGCGTTTAAAGATCATAAATGTTCCGTTATTGGCGATCAGGGCATCCATCAATATGTTGGGGATGAGTTCTGGCGACAGATTTGCGCTACGATGATCAGCCATTTTAAACAAAAGAAGTATAATGAAGGCATTGTAAATGCAATTGAGTACATTGGCAAAGAATTAGCCTTGCACTTCCCGCATCAGCCGAATGATTGCGATGAGCTGTCAAATGAGGTGGTGATCAATGAGTAGTATGGTTAGAGGATTTAAAAGAGCGGTCGTTTTTGCGATTGTTTTTTTATTACCGTTTTTAGTTTCCTTAGAGGTTCTTGCCACAGATTTTCCGGCTCCACCTAATCCGTTTCGTTATGTGAATGACTATACCGCTACATTGTCAGAAAATGACAAGAATATTTTAGAAGACAAGCTGATAAAGTATGGACAAGAAACCAGTTCACAAATTGCGGTTGTTATTGTACCCACTACGGGCGATTATGATATTTCCCAATATACGTTTGAGTTGGGCGATAAATGGGGCGTTGGCCGGAAACAACATAATAACGGCGTGTTAATGTTGATAGCCAAAAATGATCGCAAAATTTTTATTGCAACAGGGCAAGGTTTACAAGGAGTATTGACTGATGCATTTATTTCGCAAACAATCCGCAATGTCATTACACCGCACTTTAAACAAAATCAGTATGCAAGAGGCATCAGCGACGGTTTGGATTATCTGATTGCGGCAAGTAAAGGAGAGTTTGCACCGGAAGCCGAAGAAGAGGGTTCACTGGAGACTATCATTCCATTTATCTTCGTTGTTATTTTTATTTTATTTATCGTATTTGGTGAGCTGAGCTGGCGTAAGCCTTATATCAGCCCGACTGGAAATAGTCCGTTAGAACAAGTTATTCGTCATTCTGCTCGCCGTCGAGATCGGTTTGGTGGCGGCTTCGGAGGAGGTTCAAGCGGTGGATTTGGCGGAGATAGCCATGGTGGCGGTTTCGGAGGCGGTGGCTTCGGTGGGGGCGGCTTTGATGGCGGTGGTGCCGGCGGTAGCTGGTAGAATACACAGACTAGCAGTATTATAACCGATAATTCTAGTCAGGTTATTTTGAGTTATGATACAATGCGCCGTCTCAATTTTATAATTAAATATTAAGGAACATTATGGAAACATTAGACAAAATTAAAAAGCAAATAGCTGAAAACCCTATTCTGATTTATATGAAAGGTTCGCCAAAATTGCCTTCTTGCGGATTTTCTGCACGTGCGGTGGAAGCTCTGATTAATTGCCAAGTGCCTTTCGGTTATGTGGATATTTTACAGCACCCTGACGTGCGTGCCGAATTACCTAAATATGCTAACTGGCCGACATTTCCACAGTTATGGGTGGATGGTGAGTTAATCGGTGGTTGTGATATTATTTTAGAAATGTATCAACAAGGCGAATTGCAGACTTTATTGAAAGAGGTAGCAGAAAAACATTCTGCGGTTTAACCAAATGAATTTTATTGAATTATATTAAAGTGAGGTAAATGCCTCACTTTTTTATTACCCATAAAGAGGTAAAAGAGAAAAAGTTAGGTGGGTTAAATTGCTCAACATCAATAAATTGCTTAAAATAGCTATTTCAATTTATGTCTATAACATCAAAGTGCGGTCGTTTTTTACGGTATTTTGTAAGCATTATTTTTAATTTATGACAATTTTAGTTCTTGGTATTAATCACAAAACCGCCAGTGTTGCGTTGCGTGAAAAAGTTGCTTTTTCGGAAGAGAAGCGACTTTTGGCATTGAATCAAATTCAGCAACAGGAATTGGGGCAAAATGCTGTGATTTTATCGACCTGTAACCGTACTGAAATTTATTTGCATAAT
The DNA here is from genome assembly GCA_905373425.1 of uncultured Mesocricetibacter sp. GTDB lineage: Bacteria > Pseudomonadota > Gammaproteobacteria > Enterobacterales > Pasteurellaceae > CAJPST01. Next base: position 5,992 of record CAJPST010000077.1, on the reverse strand, counting down.
AAAAATGTTTCACCGCAAGAAAGCGAACACTTGGCAGAAGCTTGCATAAACTGGTTTGCAGAGATTCATCAGCTGACAAAAAGCGAATTACAGAATTGTTTATATCTTCATCAAAATCACCAGGCCGTTCAGCATATCATGAGGGTTGCCTGTGGATTAGATTCGCTTATTTTAGGCGAACCGCAAATTTTAGGTCAGGTCAAACAAGCTTACCAAATGAGCGAAGAGTATTATCAGCAGCAGCAAATTCCTCTTTCAAGTGAGCTTTCCCGTTTATTGCAGAAAACCTTTGCTACCGCAAAGCGGGTACGTACTGAAACCAATATCGGAGAGAGCGCAGTTTCCGTTGCTTATGCGGCTTGCAGTCTTGCCCGCCAGATTTTTGAAAATATGCGTTCATTGAATGTGTTATTGGTAGGCGCGGGTGAGACAATTGAACTAGTGAGCCGCCATTTGCTTCGCCATGGGGTAAAAAATCTGATGATTTCTAACCGCACTTTGGCCCGCGCGGAAATGTTAATTAAGAAATTGGAAGGAAACAATATTCAGGCTTTAACTCTCGAACAGCTACCATTGGGGTTAAATCAGGCAGATATTGTGATTACTTCAACTGCAAGCCCAAGTGTGTTAATTACGCGGAACATGGTGGAATCGGCACAACAGCAGCGTCGTTATCATCCGATGTTGATTGTGGATATTGCGGTACCGCGCGATGTAGAAGAAAGCGTGAATGAACTTGATGCGGTATATCATTACACAGTGGATGATCTGCATAATATTATCCAACGCAATCTAAGCGAACGAGAAAAGGCTTCGCGGCAGGCAGAGCAGATTATTCAACAAGAATGTGATGATTATTTTGAATGGCTGAAAGTGCATCAATTTTCTGCTTTAATTCGTAATTATCGTGATAATGCGGAGCAAATTCGCCAGCAGCTGCTGGAAAAATCTGTGCAATCGTTACAGCAAGGGGAGAGTGCGGAGCAGGTTTTGCAGCAACTCAGTTATAAATTAATGAACAAATTAATTCATTCACCTACTCAAGCTATGCAAACGATGGTCAAAAATGGCGATGCCAAAGGATTGAGGGCATTTTCAACTGCTTTAGGAGTTGAAGATACGCCCCCTCTTTAGATTGTTTTACTTCTCCTGCGGAATTTCTTCTTGGCAGTGCGGACAATCAAGAAAATGTTTTTCGTTATTGTGTACGATATAATGCCCCATTTTTTTTGCTTTAGTATCTAAATACTCGGTATTGTAACGGTTTTCTCCTACATTAAGCGGAACCCGCTCCACGACATTAATGCCTGCTTTTTTCATAGTGTTAATTTTATTCGGGTTGTTAGTTAATAGGCGGACTTTTTTCACCCCTAACAGCTCAAACATATCGGCGCATACGGCAAAATTACGTTCATCGGCAGCAAAGCCCAACGCCAGATTAGCTTCAATGGTATCCATTCCCTTATCTTGTAAGGCATAAGCACGAATTTTATTAATTAAACCGATGCCTCGCCCTTCTTCGCGATGATAAATCAACACGCCACGCCCTTCTTCACTGATTTGGCGCAATGCTGTGCTGAGTTGGAAGCCACAATCACATTTGAGACTGTGTAACGCATCGCCGGTTAAGCATTCGGAATGAATACGCGCCAGTACAGGTTGTGTGTCGCTGTGGGAAATATCCCCCATTACCAGTGCGATGTGTGCTTTTTTACTGTCGGGAAATTCAAAGCCGACGATACGAAAAATACCGAATTCGGTGGGTAAGTTAGCTTCAGTTACCAACTGAATTTTTTTCATAAAACAAATCCTTATTCTTTTTGTCCGTCCGTAATGATAGAATGTCTACTTTGTTATTTACGGAAATTAGTTATGTTTATACGCTTGTCATTATATACTTTGTTACTCTGTCTTGTCCCTTTTTTTACATGGATTTTTCAATGGCAATGGCAGGGTGTCGAAGCGCTAAACAGTTTTGACCATTTTCTCTATTGGGTGGCAGAAACCGGTAGTTCACCTTATGCCATTATCACTTGTGGTTTGTTTGCATTATTATTTTTGCCGGTGATTCCAAATCGAAAACAGTGGATGTTAGCGGTTGTTGTTATGGCGTTTTCTGTAGTGCTAACTCAAGGATTAAAATCGGTACTAAAAACAACCTTTGCCGAGCCACGACCTTATGTCGTCGCCTTGGCACAAAGTAGCGACATTTCAACTGATTATTTTTATGACATTCCACGCAATGAACGGAAAGAGGTTGTCTTGCAGTTCTATGCAGGCAAACCGGAAACACCGGTTTGGTTAGCTCGCCATCATGGAAACGAAACGGGATATTCTTTTCCGTCAGGGCACACTATCTTTGCTGTCGGCTGGCTATTGTTAACTGTAGGTTTTACCCGCATTTTTGGTTCGAAATCGTTTAAAGCTCGTCTGTTGGTGGGAGGGATGACGGTTTGGGCGGTGTTAATGCTGGTCAGCCGTTTGCGTTTAGGGGCACATTATCCTATTGATTTATTAGTTAGTACTTTAATTTCTTGGTTAATTCATTATGCACTTTTTTTATTTTTGCAGAAAAAGGCGATCTTTCTCAAGGTGCAAGATTAAAAGTGCGGTTAAAATAAAACAAATTTTTTCAAGAGGGTAAAACTATGTTATACGGATTTGATATTGGCGGTACGAAAATTGAGCTGGCAGTGTTTAACAAAAAACTGGAAAAACAGTATAGCGAACGGGTGGAAACACCAAAAGAGAGTTATGCAGATTGGCTGAACGTCATTACCGGGTTAGTGCGTAAAGCCGATCAACAGTTTGGTTGTAAAGGTACGGTCGGATTGGGGGTTCCCGGTTTTGTCAATAAAGAAACCGGTATCGCGGAAATTACCAATATTCGTGTGGCAGATAACAAACCGATCTTGAAAGATTTGTCGGAGCGTTTGGAACGCGAAGTTCGGGCGGAAAATGATGCCAACTGTTTTGCCTTATCGGAAGCTTGGGACGAGGAAAATCAGCAATATCCCTGTGTACTTGGGTTAATTTTAGGTACCGGTTTTGGTGGCGGTTTAGTCTTTAACGGTAAAGTTCATTCCGGTCAAACGGGAATGGCAGGCGAGTTGGGGCATTTGCAACTAAATTACCACGCGCTAAAACTGTTAGGTTGGGATAATGCTCCGATTTATGATTGCGGTTGTGGTAACCGCGCTTGTTTGGATACTTATCTATCAGGACGCGGGTTTGAAATGCTGTATCGTGATTTAAAAGGTGAAGCGCTTTCTGCCAAAGAAGTTATTCAACGTTTTTACGCAGGAGATAAAACAGCAGTAGATTTTGTCAATATTTTTGTGGAGCTAGCAGCGATTTCCATCGGCAACATCATTACTGCGATTGATCCGCATATGATTGTGCTTGGCGGAGGATTATCCAATTTTGATCATTTGTATGAAGCTTTGCCTAAAGCATTACCACCGCATTTAATGCGTAGTGCGAAAGTGCCAGTCATCCAAAAAGCCAAATATGGTGATTCAGGCGGTGTACGCGGTGCGGCAGCATTATTTTTAGAGCGTTAAATTTTGAGTATATAATTTTGAAATTAGGAACCGTATTAACAACATGGTTCCTAATTTTTTGTAATGTATTAATAAAACATTATCCTATAGCCATATCAGGTTCAATCACTTCAATATTCACCTCACTATGCAAACCGCGTGGCAATTGCGAACCTTTTCGACCGCGTTCTGCTCGGAATTTTTGCAGATCTTCAGGTTTCAGTGTGATTTTACGTTTTCCTGAATGGAACACTAGGCTTGCTGTTTCACTGATAAGTAATAATTTTACCAATAATTCCGACCGCTCTTTAGCCGCAGCGGATGGAATAGTGATGATTTTATTCCCTTTCCCTTTCGAAAGGGACGGCAAATCTTGCACAGGGAAGATTAGCATTCTGCCTGCGGAAGTAAGTGCAACCAAAAGTGCGGTCGGATTTTTGATTGAAATCGGAGTTAATACTTTTGCATTCTCCGGTAAAGAAATTAATGCTTTACCTGCCTTATTACGAGCGACCAAATCGTCAAATTTACAGATAAAACCATAGCCGGCATCGGATGCCATTAATAAGGGTTGTTCATCATTTTCAATCAATACGCTTTCTACCGTAGCACCATCCGGTAAGCTGAGTTTACCTGTCAGTGGTTCGCCTTGCGAACGGGCCGACGGCAGAGATAATGGGTCGAGCGCATAGCTACGCCCTGTACTGTCGAGAAATACCGCAGCTTGATTACTTTTGCCGTAAGCATGGGCGAGATATTTATCACCTGCTTTATAACTTAAGCCTTTCACATCAATATCATGCCCTTTGGCACAACGTACCCATCCCATTTCCGACAGAATCACTGTTACCGGTTCGGCCGGGATCATTTCACTTTCAGAGATAGCTTTGGCTTCGGCACGTTCGATTATCGGTGAGTTACGTTGCTCGGCATAGGTTTTGGCGTCTTGCTGAATTTCTTTTTTAATCAAATTATTCAAACGACGCTCTGAGCTTAAAATCTGCTCCAGATTTAACCGCTCTTCTTCCAGTTTAGACTGTTCAGCTTGAAGTTCATGTTCTTCTAGTTTAGCTAAGTGACGTAAGCGCAAGTTGAGAATCGCTTCTGCCTGTTCGTCGCTAAGATTAAACCGTGCCATTAGTACCGCTTTTGGTTCATCTTCTGTACGAATGATTTCGATCACTTCATCAATATTCAAAAAGGCAATCATCAAGCCCTGTAATATATGCAGACGCGACAACACCTTATCTAAGCGATATTGTAAACGGCGGGTAACTGTAGTGCGGCGGAAATCTAGCCATTCTGTCAGAATCTGCACCAGATTCTTGACTGCCGGCTTGTTATCTAGCCCGATCATATTCATATTGACCCGATAGCTTTTTTCTAAATCGGTGGTAGCGAATAGGTGTGCCATTAAGGCTTCTAAATCCACTCGATTGGAGCGTGGCACGATAACTAATCTTACAGGGTTTTCATGATCTGCTTCATCACGGATATCTTCCACCATCGGTAGTTTTTTGGCATTCATTTGCTCAGCTATTTGTGCCACAATTTTGGACGGAGAAGACTGATGTGGTAAAACAGTAATAACTACTTCACCGTCTTCTTTTTTCCACACAGCCCGCATTTTGATAGAACCTCGACCGCTTTCGTAGATCTTACGAATTTCTGCTTTCGGCGAGATAATTTCCGCCTCAGTCGGATAGTCCGGGCCTTGTACGACCGTTAATAATTGGTCTAAATCTGCCTTTGGATTATCCAATAACATGATGGTGGCATCGGCAATTTCGTTAATATTGTGTGGCGGAATATCGGTTGCCATACCGACGGCAATTCCGGTCGTGCCGTTAAGCAGAATGTGCGGTAGTCGCGCAGGCAAATATTGTGGCTCTTCTAGTGTGCCGTCAAAATTAGGTTGATAATCCACCGTGCCTTGCCCTAGTTCGCCAAGCAGGATTTCAGCAATTTTAGATAAACGCGATTCGGTGTAACGCATTGCTGCAAAGGATTTCGGATCATCAGGTGCGCCCCAGTTCCCTTGACCATCCACTAACGGATAGCGGTAAGAAAACGGTTGAGCCATTAACACCATCGCTTCATAACAGGCGCTGTCGCCGTGCGGATGGAATTTACCCAACACATCCCCCACAGTACGCGCGGATTTTTTATATTTTGCCTGCGCGTTTAGACCAAGTTCTGACATCGCATAAATAATTCTGCGTTGTACCGGTTTTAGTCCATCACCAATAAACGGCAACGCACGATCCATGATGACATACATGGAATAGTTGAGATACGCTCTTTCGGTAAAAGTGCGGATTGGCATTTGTTCAATGCCTTCGTAGTTGATAGATTCTGTTGTCATTTTTATTTCAAATTTTAGTTATGTAAATCGGTTTTGCCCATTTGGCGAAATCCAATCTCAAATTAGTAGTGGAAAAATATTTAAA
>CAJPST010000076.1 GCA_905373425.1 uncultured Mesocricetibacter sp. | reverse complement strand
AAGTAAGATCCGTGTATATTTCTGAATCTAATGGAGTACTTATGACTATTCTATTACAACGCATTAAATTTAAAAAACGATTAATGCCTGCTTTATTTCCCATTTTATTAGCCGGTTGTACCAATTTATTTGGTAGCGCATTAACCGCCGAACTTACTCGCGATGCCAATGCAAGCTCGGATTATTATATCACCCGAGCGCAACAAGCCAATGAATTGGAAGACAAGCAAACCTATAAATTACTTGCTGCACGCGTGTTAGTAACAGAAAACAAAATAGCACAGGCAGAAGCTTTATTAGCAGAATTAGTTAAACTTACTCCTGAACAACAACTGGATAAATCACTTATTGAAGCGCATATTTTAGCTTCTAAACGTGATAACGAAAGAGCCGAATCACAATTAAAATTTATTAATCTGACACAATTAAGTCAATCGCAAAAAGCCCGTTATTACCAGGTAGCCGCACGCATTGCAGAAAACAAGAATGATATTATTGCAGCAGTGAAAGCACGCGCCCAAATGGATTATGTATTAACCGATGTGCAACGGAAACGCGAAAATAATGACCGCACTTGGGCATTATTACGCAGTGCTAATAAAGGTATGATTAATGATACTCCGGCGGAAGGGGATCCTGCGTTAGCCGGCTGGTTGGCATTGGCAAAAGCTTATAATGACAATTTAAATCAACCGACACAACTAAGCCAAGCATTACAAAGCTGGAAAAACGCCTATCCGACTCATACCGCAGCTTATTTATTCCCGACTGAATTACAGGGAATCGCTAATTTCCAACAAACTCAAACCAATAAGGTAGCATTATTGTTACCGTTAAGTGGAGACGGGCAGCTACTCGGCAATACTGTTAAATCCGGATTTGATGATGCAAAAGGACAATCTACTGACATTCAGGTGGAAGTAATCGACACCTTAACCGTACCTGTCGATGTGGCAATAGAACAAGCTAAACAAGGCGGAGCACGAGCAATTGTCGGTCCATTGCTAAAAGGAAATGTAGACAAGATGATCAGTAAACCTGAGTCATTCCAAGGTATGAATGTGCTTGCCTTAAACGCTACGCCAAATGCCCGCGCAATTAATCAGTTATGCTATTACGGTCTTTCACCTGAAGATGAAGCCGAAGCTGCGGCAACTAAAATGTGGAACGACGGAATTCGTACTCCACTGGTCGTGGTGCCACAAAGCGATTTGGGACAGCGCACGGCCTCAGCCTTTACCGTTCGTTGGCAACAACTGGCGGCAACCGATGCCAACATCAAGTTTTACAACTCGGCAAATGATGTGACTTATGCATTACAGGAAGGGCTCGCTCAAAATGCACAAGCACTTTATATTGTAGCAACCAGTGAACAATTAACTGAAATAAAAACGGTAATTGATAGCAGCGGCAGCACATTGAGACTATACGCCAGTTCGCGCATTAACTCATCAAACAGTACTCCGGAATACCGTTTGCAAATGAACGGATTACAATTTAGTGATATTCCGTTCTTTAGAGAAACAGATTCCGAACAATATAAGAAAATCGAAAAGCAAACTAACGGTGATTATTCTTTAATGCGTTTGTATGCAATGGGTTCCGATGCCTGGTTATTAATCAATCAATTCAATGAATTACGTCAAGTGCCGGGGTATACGGTAAGTGGATTGACAGGCAAACTGAGTGCCGGCCCTAACTGTAATATCGAACGTGAAATGACGTGGTTTCAATACAAAGATGGCAATGTCATTGATCTGAAAAACTAATGTTTTCCACAAAACGTCAGCAAGGGGCGCGGTTTGAACAACAAGCCCGCCTTTTTTTAGAACGACAGGGATTACAATTTATCGCGGCTAATCAAAATTTCAAATGCGGCGAGCTGGATTTAATTATGTCGGATCAAGGCACTATCGTATTTGTTGAAGTGCGACAACGTAAAAATTCACTTTTTGGTTCGGCAATTGAAAGCGTGGATCGGCGCAAACAACAAAAATGGTTAGATGCAGCCTCACTTTGGCTTGCTGCGCGTAATCTTAGCCTGGAAGATGCCGATTGCCGCTTTGATCTAGTCGCATTCGGGCGCTCGGCAGACGATATTGAATGGCTGCCTAATTTTCTTGAATAATCTTAAATTCCGCTATGTTAGAAAAAATTAAAGATCTGTATAACGAACATATTCAAATCCAAGTTTCCGCCTCAAAAACTTTACCCGAACACATTGCTCAAGCTACAACGATGATGGTTCAATGTCTGCTTAGCGGTAATAAAATCATTGTTTGCGGTCAAGGGCGTTCATACGCCAATGCACAATGCCTAGTGGCAAATCTGCTCAATCGCTATGAACTGGAACGCCCGAGCTTTCCTTCTGTTTTGCTTGGCATTGATGGAGTGGTCGGCTCTGCATTAATTTTAGACAATCATATCAACAGCTTATTTCAACATCAGTTTAACGCAATAGCACAACATGGCGATATTCTAATAGTACTCTCTCCTTTTGGCGATGAGGAATCCGTTCTTAATGTGATCCAATGTGCCTTCAATAAAGAAATCAATGTCATCGCATTAACAGGTGAAAACAATGCGCACCTGCAAGGTTTACTGACCGAAAATGACTTGGAAATTAATATTCAGGCGAGCAAAGAAAGCCGTATTCTGGAAAGCCACTTATTTATTATTAACACATTGTGCGAATTGATTGATTACACATTATTCACACAAAACTGTTGACAAAAATCTTGCTTTAACCAACACTAAGCACAGGATAAATAAGGAGATTAACCATGAAGACCAAGGCAATAAAGAAACTTTCCTTAATTTTAGGTTCTGCATTATTATTACAAGGCTGCGTTGCAGCTGCCGTGGTTGCCGGTGGTGCGGCTGTTGCTACCAAAGTAACCACTGATCCACGCACTGTTGGCACACAAGTGGATGATGCGACATTGGAAGCCCGCGTTTACTCCGCGTTAGGTCAAGATGCACAGTTGAAAGAAGAAGCTCGTGTTGTCGCCGTAGCCTACAGTGGGCGTATTCTATTAATCGGACAAGTACCGAACGAAAATCTCAAAGAGCTCGCGACTAATTTAACCAAAGGTGCGGAAGGAGTCACCGAGGTAGAAAATGCAATCCGCATCGGCCCTCCAATTTCTTTATGGCAGCAAACCAAAGATAGCGGTATTACCAGCGCAATCAAATCAAAATTGCTGGTAAACAACCAAGTGAAAACTACATCGGTGAAAGTAATTACCGAAAACGGAGAAGTCTTTTTACTCGGTAACTTAACACAAAGCCAAGGTGATGCAGCTGCCGAAGCGGCACGTACCGTCGCCGGCGTGCAAAAAGTCATCAAAGTGCTTAAGATTTTGAACTAACTTAAAAAAATAACATTAATACAAACACAAAAGTGCGGTCAAAATTTCTTTCGATTTTTTGACCGCACTTTTTATACCAAATTTATACCTAAGCCAAAATTAACGCCAAGCTTTGAATTGGTTAATCAAGCCATTAGTAGAACTGTCGTGTCCGGTTACTTGTTGGTTGTCTTTCAATTCAGGCAGAATACGATTGGCAAGTTGTTTACCTAATTCCACTCCCCATTGGTCGAAGCTATAGATGTTGAATAGCACGCCTTGTACAAAGATTTTATGTTCATACATGGCAATCAACGCACCTAAACTAAATGGCGTGATTTTTTGCAACAAGATGGAATTGGTTGGCTTGTTACCGGTGAACACTTTGAACGGAACGATGTCTTTTACCTGCTCAAGGGATTTACCTGCTTTCACAAACTCCGCTTCCACTTCTTCTTTGGTTTTACCAAATGCCAATGCTTCTGTTTGGGCAAAAAAGTTGGATAATAGTTTTTCGTGGTGATCCGATAACGGATTATGAGTTTGCGCCGGTGCAATGAAATCACACGGAATCAGTTTTGTACCCTGATGAATCAATTGATAGAACGCATGCTGACCGTTAGTGCCCGGCTCACCCCAAATAATTGGGCCGGTTTGGTAATTGCTGATGACTTTGCCATCGCGTCCTACATATTTACCATTGGATTCCATATTTCCCTGTTGGAAATAGGCGGCAAAACGGTGTAAATATTGATCATAAGGTAAAATTGCTTCGGTTTCCGCTCCAAGGAAATTGCAGTTCCAAATACCGACTAAAGCAAGTGTCAACGGAATATTTTGCTCAAACGGCGAAGTACGGAAATGTTTATCCATTTCATGTGCGCCCCGCAATAATTCTTCAAAATTCTCAAAGCCAATAGAAAGTGCAATAGATAGACCAATCGCCGACCATAAAGAATAACGTCCGCCGACCCAATCCCAGAAGCCGAACATATTGTCTGTATCGATACCGAATTTCGCCACTTCAGTGGCATTGGTAGAGAGTGCAGCAAAATGTTTCGCAATATGTTTTTCCTCTTTTGCCGCAGCCAAGAACCAATCGCGTGCCGATTGGGCGTTAGTCATGGTCTCTTGGGTTGTAAAAGTTTTGGAGGCTATCAACACCAACGTGGTTTCAGGATTAACTTTTTTCAATACTTCAGCAATATGCGTGCCGTCCACATTGGAAACAAAATGCATCGTAAGGTGGTTTTTATACGGACGCAGCGCCTCAGTCACCATATAAGGCCCTAAATCCGACCCGCCGATACCGATATTGATCACATCACTAATCGTCTTTCCTGTATAGCCTTTCCATTCGCCTGAAATCACACGTTGGCAGAATGCTTTCATTTTACCCAACACTTCATTCACCTCAGGCATCACGTCTTTACCATCCACCAACACCGGAGCATTCGCACGGTTACGCAACGCAGTATGCAACACGGCACGGTTTTCGGTATGGTTAATTTTCGCTCCCTTAAACATATCTTCAATTGCTTCAGGTAAAGCACATTCTGTTGCCAGCTGACGCAATAATTTAAGGGTTTCCTGCGTAATGTTGTTTTTGGAAAAATCCACCAGAATTTCATTGTTGAACACAAGAGAATAGTTACCGAAACGGTCTTGTTCCTGTTTAAATAAATCCTGAATGGTTACGTTTTTCTGGGTTGCTTGATGCCGTTCCAAGGCGTTCCACGCCGCTGTTGAGGTTGGGTTAATATTTTGCATGATGCCTCCTTTAGGGGTTATACCCATTGTGATGAATAAAAGTGCGGTCGGTTTTTCCGACGTTTTTCAAACTAATTAGTCAATCGACATATTCGGTCAAGACTCGCGGAGTGAGTTTAGTCATTAATTCATAGCTCAATATACCGGTAATTTCCGACAGTTCTTCTATCGGTAATTCTTTTCCCCATAAAATCACTTCATCACCTACCTTATCCTGACAATTAGGGCCGAGATCCACCGTAATCATATCCATAGAAACCCGTCCGACAATCGGTACACGACGGCCGTTCAAATACACCGGTGTACCGATAGGAATATTGCGCGGATAACCGTCGCCATAACCTATTGCCACGACACCGATTTTAGTATCATGTTCACTAACCCAAATACCACCATAGCCTACCGGCTCACCTTGTTTATGCTCCCGTACGGCAATTAATGAAGAAGTTAGCGTCATCACCGGTTCCAATCCATATTGTGCGGCAGGTGTATTCGTCGGCGATACGCCATACATAATAATCCCCGGACGAATCCATTCCAAATGGGAGTCTTGCCAAAATAAAATTCCACCCGATGCCGCGATACTCCGCTCGCCTCCTAGGCCTTGCGTTGCCTGTAAAAAACGGGATAACTGAATATTCGTATAATCCGATTCCGTTTCATCCGCGCGACTAAAATGGCTGACAAATCCTAAGTTGGGATCAATATTCTGACATTGCCGTAAATGTTCACAAAAATATTCCACCTGCTCCAAACTCACCCCTAAACGGTGCATTCCCGTATCAATTTTCAGCCAGACTTTGATTGGGTTAGGCAGGTTGGCTTGCTGCAGTGCGGTCAACTGTTCACGATTATGCACGACAGTTTGAATATTATTTACGGCAATTATCGGTAAATCTTTATGAGAGAAAAATCCTTCTAATAATAAAATTGGCTTAATGATGCCGTTGGAACGCAAACTTAGCGCTTCTTCCAAACGCGCTACAGCGAAGCAATCAACCTGCTCTTCCAATGCCTTTGCCACAAATTCCACACCGTGTCCGTAGGCATTGGCTTTTACCACAGCAATAATTTTACTGTGCGGAGCTTTTTGTTGAATTGCCTGAATATTATGTTTCAGCGCTACAGAACTGATTTTAGCTGTTGCCGGTTTCATTGATATACTTCTCTATTAATAATCTTCACCGAATTCATAGCCGCCCGCATAATTATCAAAGCGAGAATACTGCCCTTGAAAGGTCAACCGTACACGTCCAATCGGACCGTTACGTTGTTTGCCTATGATGATTTCCGCCACATTACGGTTCTCATCGTTAGTTTCATGATAAACTTCATCACGATAAATAAACATGATCAAATCCGCATCCTGCTCAATAGAGCCTGATTCGCGCAAATCCGAGTTGACCGGACGTTTATCTGCGCGTTGCTCCAAACTACGATTTAGCTGCGACAACGCTACTACCGGCACTTCCAACTCTTTTGCCAAGGCTTTGAGAGAACGAGAAATCTCGGCAATTTCTAAATTGCGATTTTCGGCAAATCCAGGGGCTCGCATTAACTGCAAATAGTCCACCATAATCATGCTCAACCCTTTATTCTCACGATACACTCGACGAGCGCGAGAACGCAACTCTGTCGGTGTTAATCCCGCAGAATCATCAATATAAATATTCGGTTTATTGTTTAAAATAGCCAGGGTGCTGGAAATCCGCGCCCATTCTTCATCATCGGTAATCTGCCCGGTTCGAATTTTCGTTTGATCCACTCGAGAAAGGGAAGCGAGGGTACGCATCATAATCTGATCTGCCGGCATCTCAAGGCTGAAAATTAACACCGGTTTTTCACTTACCAAAGCTGCGTTTTCACACAAATTCATAGCGAATGTGGTTTTCCCCATAGAAGGACGCGCCGCTACAATAATTAAATCGGATGGTTGTAAACCCGCCGTTTTCTTATCTAAATCTTTAAAGCCCGTAGTGACCCCCGTCACCCCATTATGATTTTTATTCTGTGACAGTTTTTCGATTTTGTTGATCGTTTGTTCCAGAATATCAATCACATTTTTCGGTCCTTCATTGGAAGATGTTCGTTTTTCGGCAATATGAAATACTTCCCGTTCTGCTTCATCCAGAATTTCTTTCATATCCTTGCCTTTCGGTGAATAGGCAAGTTGGGCAATGGTATTTCCTACTCCGATAAGCTCGCGCAATACCGCTTTTTCACGAACGATATCCGCGTAAGCGATAATATTAGCAGCGCTAGGCGTATTTTTAGATAACTCTGCCAAATAGGCAAAACCACCAATATCCTGAATCACGCCTTTATTCTTCAAAGCCTGATCCAAGGTAATCAAATCAATCGGATTATTTTGTCGGGCAAGATTTTCCATTTCTTGAAAAATCAGCCTGTGAGTAGCGGTATAAAAATCCTCCGCAATGACGTGTTCAGTCACATTCTCCCAATGGGCGTTATTCAGCATAATTCCCCCCAAAACCGCTTGCTCCGCCTCTATGGAATGTGGTGGAACGGCTACTTGTGCAGTTTGTTTATCATGAGATGAGGAAGGTTGCTGTGCCATAAAAACGTCTCGGTCAAATACTTAAAAAACAGTTATATAATATACCAAATCAGTTGTAGATTTAAGGGGAAAACAAGAAAAAGTGCAGTAGATTTTTTGCGAGTTTTCAAAATAGCACAAAAAATCTACCGCACTTTAGAAACGGTTATAAATCAAAATTATTTATTTGTTTCCCGTCGCGCCGTAATAGCATCAGAAAGGGATTTCAGCAGAATTTCCGTATCCTCCCAGCCGATACAGGCATCGGTGATACTCTGTCCGTAAACCAATTCTTTACCCAATTCCAAATCTTGACGACCTTCTACTAGGTGACTCTCTACCATGACTCCAAAGATTTGTTTGGAACCGGAGGCTAATTGAGAACAAACGTCTTTACATACGTCCATTTGTTTTTTGAACTGTTTATTGCTATTAGCATGACTAAAATCTACCATGACATGCCCAAGACGGCCGGTTTTTTCAATGGTGTTACAGACATCTGCAATACTTTTAGCATCATAGTTTGTCGCTTTATCACCACCACGCAGAATAATATGCCCGTCCAAATTGCCTTTGGTGGAAACAATTGCCGAATGGCCAAATTTGGTTACGGAAAGGAAATAATGCGGAGCTTCCGCCGCACCAATTGCATCAAGTGCGATTTTCACCCCTCCGTTAGTGCCGTTTTTAAATCCTACCGCACAAGACAATCCGGATGCTAATTCACGATGCACTTGAGATTCCGTGGTACGCGCTCCGATAGCTCCCCAACTCATAAAATCTGCCACATATTGAGGAGTGATCATATCCAGAAACTCACCTGCAGTCGGTAAGCCCATGTCATTAATATCAGACAAAAGTTTACGTGCAATGCGCAAGCCATCGTTCAAGGCATAGGTATCATTCAGATACGGGTCATTAATCAACCCTTTCCAACCCACGGTAGTACGAGGTTTCTCAAAATATACTCGCATAATAATTTCTAGCGAGTCTTTATATTGATTACGTAATTCGTTTAGCCGTTGCGCATATTCTATTGCCGCTTTCGGATCATGAATAGAACAAGGACCAATGATGACTAATAGCCGATCATCTTGTCCGTGAATAATATTATGTGCTGTCTTGCGTGCATTACGCACGGTTTTTACTGCTATATCACTGGCAGGATATTTCTCTAATAACGCTATCGGTGGCAATAATTGTTCTATTTTGGCGATGCGCGTATCATCGTTTTCAATTTTAATTTCGTTTTTATGCTTCACCATATTTACTCTCTTAATTCAAAACTCGCAAAAAACTGACCGCTCTTTCAGCTGTTTTTATTGAGAAAACGGATAAGTGTAGTTAATTTACCACTCAGCCCTGTACTAGTAAACTAGTTTAATGAAATTATTTAATAACTGCTTAAAACTTGTGCAGGTTGTAATTTTGCAGCACGATTTGCCGGATAAAGGCTGGCAAGCAAACTTAAGATTAACGCCGCAATCAACACCAATAGTACGTCTGTCCAGTGTAGTTCGCTTGGGAGAAAATCAACAAAATACACGCCGTCAGATAATAATTTTCGGCCGATCAGAGATTCTATTGCGCGAATAATCGAAGTCAGATTAAGCGAAAGAATTACCCCCAACACAATACCGATAAAGCAGCCTTTCATGCCTGCCTGCAATCCGTACCAAACAAAAATTCGCTTAATAAAACGGTTATTGGCTCCCAAAGTGCGCATAATTGCAATATCACCGGCTTTGTCTTTCACCGCCATAATCAGGGTAGAAACAATATTAAAACAGGCAACTCCGATAACTAGAACCATGGCGATATACATTACCGTACGAATTAACTGAATGTCGCGATACATATAACCGAATTTTCGAATCCAAGTTCGTAGATTCAATACCTGCGGATAGTCGCTTAAATTAGAGTAATCGACATCTTGTACTTGGAAAGGATCATCGATTTTCAGTTCAACACCGCTAATTTGTTGAGGCTGATAGCCTAAAAACTCCTGCGCTTGCTTAATCGGAAGCAAAGCATAGCTATGATCAAGCTGTCCGTCCAAACGTAAAATACCGCTAATTTGCACCCTCTCGCGGCTCGGTTGCGATAAATCGTCATTTTCTCCGCCACGAGCAGAAACTAATAAAGTGACCCAATCGCCGACCTTTACACCTAACTCCTTTGCAATACCGTAACCGATAACCAAACCGCCCTGTTGTTCAAAATGAGCCCAACCGTTCTCCAACACAAAATTGCCCAGTGAGCTGACTTCATCCTCAGCTGCTTTCTGCACACCTTTAACTTGTACCACTTTCATTTTCGCCCCGTTTTCCACCAAGG
>CAJPST010000075.1 GCA_905373425.1 uncultured Mesocricetibacter sp. | reverse complement strand
CCTTGGTCGGAGACGATTCTTTATGAATTACACGTAAAAGGTTTTAGTAAATTACGCGAAGATTTGCCGGAAGAGATTCGCGGTACTTATCAGGCGTTGGCACATCCTACAATGATAGCGTATTTGCAGGATTTAGGCGTTACGGCAGTCGAATTATTACCAATCAATTATTATATTGATGAACCTCACTTGCAGGGTAAAAAGTTACATGATTATTGGGGATATAATCCTTTGGCAATGTTTGCTGTTGAATCCCGTTACGCGGTTACAAATAATCCCCTTAATGAACTTAAAGCCATGGTAAAAGCCTTGCATAAAGGCGGAATTGAGGTGATTTTAGACGTAGTATTTAACCACACTGCAGAAGGGGAAGAGGATTATCCGACTTTCAGCCAGCGCGGTATTGATGATCGTTCTTATTATTGGCAGGATGAATACGGCAATTATCTTAACTGGACAGGTTGTGGCAATTTATTGAATTTGTCGGGTAAACATACACGCCGTTGGGTAGTGGATTGTTTAAAATATTGGGTGGAAGAATGTCACGTTGATGGCTTTCGTTTCGACTTGGCAACCGCACTTGGAAGGGATAGCCCTGGCTATAATCCGCAAGCACAATTATTTCAAGATATCATTAATGAGCCGACATTAAAAAATATAAAATTAATTAGCGAACCTTGGGATATCGGCCCTTTCGGTTACCAATTAGGGAATTTCCCTATGTATTTTGCCGAATGGAATGATCGTTATCGAGATGACATGTGCCGTTTTTGGTTATGGAAAAGTGGTGAATTAGGTGCATTTGCTGAACGTTTTGCAGGATCAAGTGACCTATTTAAATGCGGGGCACGTCGACCACATACTACGGTGAATTTTATTACCGCACACGACGGTTTTACGTTGCGTGACTTGGTTAGCTACAACAATAAACATAATGAAGCGAATGGCGAATGGAATCGAGATGGCCGCAACGAGAATTATAGTTATAACCATGGCATTGAAGGGGACAGCCACACACTTGAACCGGAATACCAAAGTGCGGTGGAAAAATCACGTATTTTCAGTAGTAAAGCTTTACTAAATAGCTTGTTGTTATCAAACGGCACGCCAATGCTATTAGCCGGCGATGAGTTTGCTAATACTCAATTTGGCAATAATAATGTTTATTGTCAGGATAATCAGATAAGTTGGTTGAAATGGAATGAATTTAATCAAGAAGTATACAACAATGTTAAACAAACGATTGCATGGCGTAAAAAAATTCAGAGCTTAATTAATGACCAATGGTGGACTGATGCAAATGTACGTTGGCTAACCGTTAATGCAGAGCAAATGAATAACAATGATTGGCATAATCGCGATATTAAAGCTATGCAGGTGATGTTAGACGAACAATGGCTTTTATTAATAAATGCGAAAGCCGAGTTACAGATTTTTTCTTTACCGGAAGGAAAATGGATGATGCCTGAAGGCATTTATAGTAATAATCAAATATGGGAAAAGACGATCGAAGTCGCCGATTTATCGCTTTGTTTATTACAAAATATTAGTTAAATAGGCAATTTAATTTGTCTTGGAGTCAATTACGGAGGAAGCTATGAGCAACAGCATTTCAAAAGTCCCAAATAAATATGATCTTACAAAAGAAACTTTAGTTCTTATTCTCGCCGGTGGTAGAGGTTCCCGCCTCTATGAATTGACGGATAAACGCGCCAAGCCGGCGTTATATTTCGGGGGAAACCGCCGTATTATTGACTTTGCATTATCTAACTGTTTGAATTCAAATCTAAACCGTATCGGTGTAGTAACACAGTATGCCGCCCATTCTTTGTTACGCCATCTACAAACGGGTTGGTCATTTCTTCCGCAAGAACGCGGGGAATTTATTGATATGCTGCCGGCGCGTCAACAAATTGATGATAATACGTGGTATCGTGGTACGGCGGATGCGGTGTATCAAAATATGGCAATTATCCGTAACCACTATAGACCGAAATATATTCTGATTCTGGCAGGCGACCATATCTATAAAATGGATTACAGCCAAATGTTATTAGATCACGTTAATAGCGGTGCAAAATGTACTGTTGGCTGTATTGAGGTGCCTCGTGAAGATGCGCGCGAATTTGGTGTAATGGCGGTAAATGAAAACTTGAAAGTGAAAGCTTTTGTGGAAAAACCGGCCGATCCTCCGGCAATGGTAGGAAAACCAAATTCATCTTTGGCCTCAATGGGAATTTATGTATTTGATGCTGAATATTTGTATCATTCTTTAGAGCGTACAGTCGTAACTCCGAATACTTCGCACGATTTTGGTAAAGATGTAATTCCAATGGCATTGGAAGACGGCGTGTTGTATGCGCACCCATTTGATCGTTCTTGCATGGGACGTAATACCGATGGTGCAATCTATTGGCGTGATGTTGGTACATTAGATAGTTTCTGGCAATCCAACATCGACTTGGTTTCCGAAGAACCACAATTAGATATTTATGATCAGTCTTGGCCTATTCGCGGTAACCCGGCACAGACTTATCCGTCTAAATTCTTCTATGACAGCGGAGCTTGCAAACAAGTAGATAATTCTTTGATTTCAGGTGGGTGTATTGTACGTAATGCTTCTATCAGTTATTCCGTTTTATTTGACAATATTAAAATAAACGATGGTTCAACTATTGAGTACTCCGTAGTACTACCTCAGGTTACGGTAGGTAAAGATTGCGTGTTAAAACGTTGTATTATTGATCGCCATGTCACTATTCCTGATGGGATGCAGATCGGAGTTGATTTAGAGCAGGACAGTAAACGTTTTCGTGTTAGTAAAGGCGGAGTCGTACTGGTTACGGCAAGTATGCTGCAGAAACTACAAGGCGAAGCGATATCATCCGAGTCACATTTGGATTAATTAAACCGATTAGGAATACGGTGCGTTTGCACCGTATTTGTTTTATAGATTTTCACAGATTTGGGGTAAAAAATGAAAGTATTACATGTTTGTTCCGAACTTTATCCTTTACTTAAAACCGGTGGATTAGCTGATGTTTTGGGAGCATTGCCTGCCGCACAAAAAGAGATTGGGATTGATGCGCGTATTTTAATTCCGGCTTATCCGGCCATTGTAAGAGGAATTCCCAATACATGGGTTGTCGCCGAATTTGACAGTTTTGCGGGGCACGTAGTGTTACGTTACGGCGAATATAATGGGGTTGGAATTTACCTTATAGATGCACCGCACTTATATGCGCGAGAAGGCAACCCGTATCATGATCAATGGTATAACGATTACGCCGACAATTATCGTCGCTTTGCATTACTCGGTTGGATCGGTGCCGAGCTTGCTACCGGATTAGATTATTGGTGGCAGGCAGAAGTGGTCCATTCGCATGATTGGCATGCAGGGTTAACTGCGGCTTATTTACACCGTAACGGACGACCGGCAAAATCTGTGTTTACTATTCACAATTTGGCTTATCCCGGTTTGTTTGCCTATCATCATTTATTTGAACTTGGTTTTCCTCCTGAAATGTTCCATGTTAACGGTTTAGAATTACACGGACAAATTTCTTATTTGAAGGCCGGATTATTTTATTCCGATGTAGTAACAGCCGTCAGCCCGACTTATGCCAAAGAAATTACTACGCCTGAATTTTCTTACGGACTACAAGGGCTATTGAATACGTTGGATCATCAAGGTAGATTGGTCGGCATTTTAAATGGTGTAGATGAAAACATCTGGCATCCGAACAATGACCCATATATTACTGAGCATTACAAACTGAAATCTATGACCGGTAAAAAGAAAAATAAATCGGAACTACAAGCTTATTTCAACTTACCGCAAGACGAAAAAGCTTTATTATTTGTGATGGTTACCCGTCTGACCGAACAAAAAGGCGTAGATTTATTGATTGAATGTGCAGATGAAATTGTTAAACAAGGAGGGCAACTAGCCATTCTTGGCTCAGGTTCACCGCATTTGGAAGGCGGGATTCAGCACTTGGCATATCTATATCCGCAAAATATCGCTGTGAAAATTGGTTATGATGAAGCCTTGTCACATTTAATGGTGGCCGGTGGTGATGTCATTTTAGTACCAAGCCGTTTTGAACCATGTGGCTTAACCCAATTATACGGATTAAAATACGGTACGTTGCCATTAGTACGAGAAACTGGCGGTTTAGCCGATACGGTAGTACACAGTTCAACCGAAAATATTAAAGAGCGTGTGGCAACAGGCTTTGTTTTTAAAGATGCCGATAGCAATGGTTTGCGTTGGGCGCTGAATGAGGCGTTTGTGTTGTGGAGTAAGCAACATTCTTGGTTTAGTGTACGTACTGTAGCAATGGAGCAGGATTTTAGCTGGCGGCTTGCCGCACATCGTTATGGGGACTTATATCGCAAAATTTTAGCGAATTGACTTGAAATTTTGTAAAGTGCGGTTAAAATTTGACACATTTTTTAAATTTATTAATAGCAATCGGAGACTTTCACCCATTATGACTGAAGCACAATTTTCTTATACGGCCCCCCTTGAGGACGTTGAATCTTTCAAAAAATCAATTGTTTATAAACTTGTCTTTTTAATTGGCCGCTCGCCGGACGAAGCCAGTCAACGCGATTGGCTAAATGCGACCTTATTAGCAATGCGCGATTTGGTTACCGAAGGTTGGATTTCTACGGCGAAAGAAGCCCGTGATACCAAAGCGCGTCGTATTTACTACCTTTCAATGGAATTTTTAATGGGGCGCACATTATCTAACGCGATGTTGTCCGAAGGTATGTATGATACTGCTAAACAAGCTTTAGCCCAACTAGACGTTGACCTTGAAGAAGTATTGGAAAAAGAGGTTGACCCAGGTTTGGGTAATGGTGGTTTGGGGCGTTTAGCTGCTTGCTTTATGGATTCTATCGCAACCCTAGCTTTACCGGGAATGGGCTACGGTATTCGTTATGAATACGGTATGTTCCGACAACATATTGAAGATGGTAGACAAGTCGAAAAACCGGATGCATGGTTAGAGAAAGGCTCTCCATGGGAATTTGTACGTCCATCTAAGCGCCATACTATTCGTTTTGGCGGTAATATTCATTTTGAAGGTAAAAAATGCGTCTGGCAAAATGCGGAAGAAATTACTGCACTTGCTTATGATAATATCATTCCGGGTTACGGCACTAAGGCAGCAACAACCTTGCGTTTATGGAATGCGCACGCAAGTGATATGTTTGACTTGGCTGACTTTAATAAAGGAGATTATTTCGGTGCGATTGAAGAGCGTTCTTCAATTGAAAACGTTTCTCGTGTGCTTTATCCTGATGATTCTACTTGGGCAGGACGTGAATTACGCTTACGCCAGGAATATTTCCTAGTCTCTGCTTCATTGCAAGATATCATTAAACGTCATAAACGTACTTTCGGGACGATGGATAACTTTGCTGACACGGTAGCAATTCATTTAAATGATACCCACCCTGCGTTAGCTATTCCTGAACTAATGTATATTTTAGTTGACCGGGAAGGTTATGATTGGAAAAAGGCTTGGGATATGACCCGTCGCGTGTTTTCTTATACCTGCCATACCTTAATGTCCGAAGCATTAGAGACTTGGCCGGTAGAGATGATGGCAAAAATTCTGCCACGTCATTTACAGATGATCTTTGAAATTAACGATTATTTCTTAGAATATGTGAAAACCTATGTTACTACTGATGAAAACTTTATCCGTCGAGTTTCCCTGGTAGAAGAAGGTGATCATCGCAAAGTTCGCATGGGTTGGTTATCGGTAGTAGGGTCAAATAAAGTCAACGGTGTAGCGGCAATCCACTCTGATTTGATGGTTACTTCTACATTTGCCGATTTTGCACGTATTTATCCTGAACGCTTTACAAACGTTACCAATGGTATTACTCCGCGTCGTTGGATTGGGGTGGCGAACCCTAAATTATCGGCATTATTTGATAAATATATCGGTACTGATTGGCGTAAAGATCTAAGCCATTTAACCGAATTAAAGAAATATATTGCCGAGCCAGCCTTAAAACAAGCTGTTGCCGAAATTAAACACGATAATAAAGTGAAGTTAGCTGCTTATGTAAGAAGAGAATTGGGTGTAGAAATCGATCCGAATGCGTTGTTCGATGTTCAGGTAAAACGTATCCACGAATATAAACGTCAAATAATGAACGTATTACATATTGTAGCACGCTATAATGCAATGATTGCTCATCCAGAAAAAGACTGGACACCACGTGTGTTTATTTTGGCGGGTAAAGCGGCTTCAGCATATCATGCGGCGAAACAAACTATCAATTTAATCAATGATGTAGCAAATGTAATTAACCAAGATGAGCGTTTAAGAGGACGCTTGAAAGTGGTGTTTATCCCTAATTACAGTGTTAGCCTTGCTGAGTTGATTATTCCTGCCGCAGATATTTCCGAGCAAATTTCCTTAGCAGGGACGGAAGCTTCCGGTACCAGCAATATGAAATTTGCACTGAATGGGGCATTAACTTTAGGTACCTTGGACGGTGCAAACGTTGAAATTTTACAAAACGTTGGTAAGGACAATATCTTTATCTTTGGTAACACGGTTGAGCAGGTAGAGGAGTTACGTCGTAATGGCTATCAACCATTTAATTATTACCAAAAAGATGAAGATTTACGTAATGTAGTGGATCAAATTGTATCTGGTCGTTTTTCTCCGAAAGATCCGACCCGTTATCAATCCTTAATGCATACATTACAGTCCTATGACTACTACCAATCTTTTGCAGATTTCCGTAGTTATATGGATGCACATGCAGTAGTTGATGCAAAATATAAAGATCAAAAAGCATGGATTGACAGTGTATTGCAAAACATTGTTAATATGAGCTTCTTCTCATCAGATCGCACTATTGCGGAATATGCGGAGAAAATCTGGAAAATTAAGCCATTAAAAGTGGATTAAATTTAGATTGCTTAAATAAAGCGGGCGAAAGCCCGTTTTTTAATGCCTATTATTAATTACATTATACTAATCAAATTCTTGGTTTTTTACTAACAGAAACAAAAAAGAGCGGTCGATTTTTTACGAGTTTAATAAAACAACCCAAAAATCGACCGCTCTTTTATGATCGTAATAAACGAATTTAATGTTTTTTAGCCTGATGTCTTGCTTTCTTAGCTTTATATACTTTCCAACTTATAAACAACGCTAATGCACCGATTAAAATATAGATACCGGTTTGCCCGGTTTTAATTTGTTCCATTAACCAATCTCGTTTATGGGCACCGTAATAACCCAGATAAACCCAAATAGGCACTGAAATTATAGCGGCAAAAAAATCTAACAATACAAAGCGGGTATAACTGACTCGACGGGTAATGCCTGACACCATATAAATCGGCGCTCTTAAGCCTGGTAAAAAACGAGCAACAAACAATACCCGATTACCATATTGGTCAAATTTATCTCTTACCATACGTAAGCGTTGTACCGTTAAGAATTTGCGTATAAAGCGCACACGTAGAATACGCGCCCCATAAATACGACCCAACCAATACATTGTGCTGTCGCCGAACAATACGCCAAACATACTGACAACTAACATAATATGCACATTAACTTGTTCGGGGTACATTCCGGCTATAATTCCCCCCGAAACTAAAGTAATATCTTCCGGAATCGGTACACCAAAGCCACAAATAATTAATACGAATAATACAGCCAAATAACCGTAATCAGTAAAAAAACTAACTAAAATGTCCATTATATTCTCGTTGTTTTAATAAAATGACAGGAAATTACATTGTGCCTTTTTTAGTATTAAATTGCTAGATATTTTATGTATGAATCTTTATTTGTTGCAAATCAACATTGAGGCGAATTAGCTAATTGGAGGAAAAAGCTGGTATTATTGACAAGTGTGGAAAAATTATTATCTAGGGCGGGTTTATCAATATTAGATTTTATAATGCCCGGTACTTGAGGTAATAAATCCACTATTAAGTGTCGGTGCTAGTTATCAATGGTAATCTAGGTTGCGCCCCTTAAGGTCGCATTTTTTATGCTCAAAATATACTAATTCAACTGGTTTTAATTAAAAGTGCGGTCAATTCTTTAATTGTTTTGCAGAGTTTTTGCTATTAGTGCCAGCTATATCAGTTAATTGATGTAGGTTTAGAGAAAAGAAAAAACCGCTACTCAAAAAAGCTGATCTAGCGGGGGAGGTCTTAAATATAAGAAAGATTTAAAAAGACAACTGCATATTGCAGTGCACTAGCTATTACTCAGACTATTTTAATTGGAAATAGTTCACAAAAAATTAAACTTTTTCTAAAAAAGTTTCAATTTGTTGTTTAATTCCCTCTGAATCCAGTTTCAAGTCATGCAAAATCTCTTGTTGTGTACCTTGTGGAATGAAGAAATCAGGCAATCCAATCTGCAAAAGTGCGGTTGTTTTTTTAGCTGAATTTAATACTTCCGCGGTTGCACTTCCTACACCTCCTTGCAGGGCATTTTCTTCCAAAGTAATAAGAGTTTCGTGGGTTTGCGCCAATTCTATAATTCGTTTTTCATCCAACGGCTTCACAAAACGCATATCAATCACAGTAGCATTCAATTCTTCGGCAACTTCTAATGCAGTAGGTAATAGAGTACCAAAATTTAAAATAGCTATTTTCTCACCTTGACGAACCAATTTAGATTTGCCTATTTCTAATATTTGTAACGGTTGTAATTCTACGCCAATCGCATTACCACGCGGATAACGTACGGCAGCCGGTTTACCACAATGATACCCTGTATAAAGCATTTGACGGCATTCGTTTTCATCGCTTGGCGTCATAATTATCATATTCGGAATACAACGCATGAAGCTAAGGTCAAACGCTCCCTGATGAGTTTGTCCATCAGCACCGACAACCCCTGCACGATCGATAGCAAACAAAACAGGTAAATTCTGAATAGCAACATCATGAATAAGTTGGTCATACGCGCGCTGCAAAAAAGTAGAATAAATTGCTACTACCGGTTTGTAGCCGCCAATTGCCAAACCTGCGGCAAAAGTTACGGCGTGCTGTTCGGCAATGGCAACGTCAAAATATTGTTCCGGGAAACGATTAGAAAACTCCACCATGCCGGAACCTTCCCGCATTGCTGGTGTAATTCCGATCAGTTTTGGATCTTGTTCTGCCATTTCACATAACCAATTGCCAAAAACTTGCGAATAAGTCGGTTTAGTATTAGATTTTGGTAATTCTCCGCTTAAACGATCAAATTTTGGCACGCCGTGGAAACCGATAGGATCTTTCTCTGCCGGGGCGTATCCTTTCCCTTTTTTGGTCATAACATGCAGAAATTGCGGGCCTTTAAGAGTTCGCATATTAGTAAGAGTATTAATTAATTCATCAATATTATGCCCGTCAATTGGACCGATATAATTAAAACCTAATTCTTCAAACATCGTACCTCTCGGCGCAACCAAACCTTTCATGTGTTCTTCGGTTTTGCGCACAAATTCTTTTACATTAGGGATACCTGATAGAATTTTTTTCCCACCTTCACGAATAGATGAATAGAAAGAACCGGATAATAGTCGTGCCAAATGATTATTCAAGGCTCCGACATTTTCTGAAATCGACATTTCATTATCGTTTAGAATAACCAACATATCCGTATATAGTGCACCGGCATGATTTAAGGCTTCAAAAGCCATTCCTGCTGTAATCGCACCGTCACCAATCACACAAACAGTTTTTCTCCCTGCATTTTCACGTTGTGCGGCTATAGCAATACCTAATCCGGCGCTAATCGAAGTAGAGGAGTGGCCAACGCTTAATACGTCAAATTCGCTTTCATCACGCCAAGGGAAAGGGTGAATACCATTTTTTTGGCGAATCGTCGTCATTTTATCACGTCGACCGGTCAAAATTTTATGTGGGTATGCCTGATGCCCTACATCCCAAATGAGTTGGTCGAAAGGAGTTTTAAATACATAATGTAAAGCAACAGTGAGCTCTACCGTGCCCAATCCGGAAGCCAAATGCCCGCTACTTTGGCTCACGCTCTCGAGCAAATATTCGCGCAATTCCTTACAAATTTGCGGTAGCTGATCTTTATTC
>CAJPST010000074.1 GCA_905373425.1 uncultured Mesocricetibacter sp. | reverse complement strand
GATAAAAGAGGATAATTTTGCATTGTTGCAATTCTCAAAAAAGATAATCTAAAAAAATTAGTATTTTTTACCGCACTTTTAGCAAGCGGTTTTCATTTCTACATGATTAATTTTTGCGATAAATAATAAACTTTGCCAAAGCGCGTAACGCAATGGAATTAAATGGAATTCTATCCAGTTCACTTAAAGCGATTTGATATAAATCCTGTGCTTTTTGTTTTGCGCCGTCTAAACCAAGTAATTTGGGATAAGTACTTTTATCTGAAGCAAGATCTGCTCCGACAGTTTTACCCAGCACTGAGCTTTCGCCTTCAATATCCAAAATATCGTCCTGCACTTGAAAGGCCAAGCCGATTGCAGCACCGTAGCGAGCGAGTTGTTGCTCCAGCTGTTTATCCGAATAACGTGGTGAACAGATAAAACCCATGATTAATGCCGCTGAGAGTAGAGCGGCGGTTTTACTGTTGTGAATGCGTTCCAATTCTGTAAGAGAGACGGATTTGTGTTCCGAAATCAAATCTAAACTTTGCCCCAAACACATTCCTTGCGCCCCGGCGGCATGGCTCAATGCATGTACTAAACGTACTTTTTGTTCAGCCGAAAGTGCCGTCGCATTAGTCAGCGTTTCAAAAGCAAAAGCCTGCAAAGCATCGCCGGCTAAAATAGCGGTAGCTTCATCAAAAGCAATATGGCAAGTTGGTTCACCACGCCGCAACGAATCATTATCCATTGCAGGCAAATCATCATGAATTAATGAATAAGCATGAACGGCTTCAATTGCTGCAGCGACATAATCCAGTTGATTCATACTTGCTCCAAGCATTCTCCCTGTCGCATAGACTAAAAACGGACGAATACGCTTACCACCAAGCAATAACGCATATTTCATTGCATCTGCTAACGGTGCAGGCTGTGTATCCACTTGATTTAACTGTGCTTCTAAAAATTGATTGATACGAGCTTGGATGTCTTTCAAATCTTGCTCAAAATCGTAGTTATTCATCATCTGCATTTTCACTCCGATAATCCGCCAATTCTACCGTAGCGTTTTTTTGTAAAAGAATTTGAATGCGCTGTTCCGCTTGTTGTAAGCGTTCTTGCCCTAATTTAGCGAGTTGGACACCGTTTTCAAACTCTTTTAATGCCTCTTCAAGGGGCAAATCGCCGTTTTCCAAACGAGTTACAATCGCTTCCAATCGGGTTAATGTAGTTTCAAAATCCAGTGTTGGTTCTACCGCTTTGCGCGCCATTTCCTATTTCTCTTTCATTCGCTTTAAAAGAAAAGTATTGTACTGTATTTTGGCGATAGGTGTTAGTATTAATAGCGTTTTTCATCTCAAAAAGGCATATCGAAATGCTATAAATTGCTGTACAATACCGCCATTTTTTGCAGCTTAAATCACAATATTATGAAATTTATTATCAAACTTTTTCCCGAAATAATGATCAAAAGCGAGTCGGTACGTAAGCGATTTATCAAAATCCTGACCGGTAATATTCGTAATGTGCTAAATAAACATGACGATACGCTAGCGGTGGTAAGACACTGGGATTATATTGAAGTACGCTCAAAACTCACTGAAAATCAACCGCACTTAATCGAATTATTACAACGTATTCCGGGGATTCATCATTTTTTAGAAGTAGATGAAAAACCGTTTACCGATTTGCATGATATTTTTGAGCAAACCTTACAAGAGGTAGGCACACAGTTGGAAAATAAAACCTTTTGCGTACGGGTAAAACGCAAAGGTAAGCATAACTTCAGTTCTATTGAAGCAGAACGCTATATTGGAGGCGGACTGAATCAACATATTGCTACGGCAAAAGTAAAACTGACAAATCCTGACGTAACGGTGCGAATTGATATTGAACACGATAAAATGATGTTGGTAAAAGCGCGTCATGCCGGAATAGGTGGTTATCCGATCGGCACCCAAGAAGACGTATTATCGTTAATTTCAGGTGGTTTTGATTCGGGGGTATCAAGCTATATGCTGATTATTGTTTTTTCAATCTAGGCGGTGCTGCACATGAAATTGGTGTAAAACAGATGGCTTATCATATTTGGAGCCGTTTCAGTCCTTCGCATAAAGTTCGTTTTATTGCAATTAATTTTGAAGCAGTCGTCGGCGAAATTCTGGAAAAAATCGATAGCGGGCAGATGGGAGTTGTATTAAAGCGCATGATGGTTCGTGCCGCAAGCAAAATCGCCGAACGATTTGCAATTCAAGCAATAGTGACAGGGGAGGCCTTAGGACAGGTTTCCAGCCAAACCCTAACCAATCTACGCTTAATTGACGAGGCTTCTGAAACGTTAGTGTTACGCCCGCTTATCAGCCACGATAAAGAACAAATTATTGCCACGGCGAAAGAAATCGGTACTGATGATATAGCTAAATCCATGCCGGAATTCTGCGGAGTGATTTCCAAAAATCCGACGGTGAAAACTGTCAGAGAAAAAATCGTTGCGGAAGAATTAAATTTTGATTTTTCAATTTTGGAAAATGCAGTGCAAAATGCCCAATATTTGGATATTCGTGAAATAGCCGAACAGACAGAAAGAGGCGTTGTACAGGTTGATGCAGTTTCTGTTCTTACGGGAGATGATGTAATTTTGGACATTCGTAGTCCGGAGGAAACCGATGAAAATCCGCTTCGACTTGAGGGCCAAAATGTGACGTTGTTACCTTTCTATAAACTCAGTTCACAATTCGCATCTCTCGATCAAAGCAAAACCTATTTGCTGTACTGTGAACGTGGTGTAATGAGCAAGTTGCAGGCGTTGTACCTGAAAGAAAACGGGTTTAATAATGTGAAGGTGTTCAGCAAAAACTAATTGCAAAAACATGAAAAAAACAGACCGCACTTTAGTATTAAATCACTTAAAGCGCGGTCTATTTTCTGCTTATTTTTATATCAATTCAGCTAGTCCAATTCTCCAACCAAATCGTCAATCGCTTTGCATAACAATGTGCGGTCATGCCGATAATTTACATCGTCAGCATTAAGACGCCGACTCATCACTTTACAATTCAAATTTTGGCAATGTTCGGCAAGTTCGGGAGGAACAATAACGCCATCAATGATCGGTTTTCCGACGACATTTTCAATCCAATGAATACGATCCGCCAGCGATAACTTGGAAGCCGGACTACGTTCTATCGCAAGATTATCAATGAAGATTTTTTTGGCTCGAGTATTGCGCAAGATTTCGGTGATTTCGGGCAATAGAATAGGTGGCATAATGCTGGTTAAAAAACTACCCGGTCCGAACAAAATGACTTCGGCTTGTGCTAAGGCTTTAACCGCCTCGGGCGTAGCTTGTACAATAGGCTTAAGAAAAATTGATTGTGGCAGTTCATTGAGCTTATCAATGTTGACTTCGCCGACAATGGTTTCACCCGAATTAAGATGGGCGGCGAGATGTACCGGAGTCTCGGACATTGGAATGATAAAAGAACGGACGTGCAATAATTCTCGAATAAGGTTTACTGCTTCGAACGGGCGAATTTGCATATCTTCCAATGCTTTCAACATCAAATTACCGAGGTTATGTCCAGCCAATTCACCGTTGCCTGCAAAACGATATTCAAACAAAGCAGAAGCCGTACTAGGTTCAGTAATAATTTGGTTTAAACAGTTTCGCAGATCTCCCCAAGCAATACCGCCTTGCTCTATACGGATTCGCCCTGTAGAGCCACCATTATCGGTGGTAGTTACAATGCCGGTTAAACGTTCTTTCATAAAGCTTAAAGCGGACATAATGCGTCCTAAACCATGTCCTCCGCCGATTGCAACTACTTGTTTTACTTCATCTAAATATTCATGGCGACTATGACGCATTAGATCAGACATAATAATTTCCTTTTCCAAAATACGGCGAATAATTTAGCATTTTTTTATTTAACAATAAATATTAGAAAAATATTTTTAGCACATCGCTATATAATTCATTACACAATTAATTTGTCACAAATTTACTTGTTTCATACCTAAATAGCCGTAATTTGATCTATTTCATAAAATTACGGTTGTAAATGCGCATTAATCTTTTACAATATATTCACAAGTTATTTTATTACAACCAGTTATCGCATAACTCCGAGCTTTTTTACCTACGTTTCTATCCAAACATGTTTTTGTTTAAAAATAAGGTAACTAAGCCAGTAACGTAGTAAGTTACTCAGGGATAGCAAGGAAACGAACTATCCTCTCCATATTTAGAAAGGTGTGAAATGCAATCTATTTCAATTAAAAACGTGAGCGGTGATAGGCTTATTGATCCGTTCCAGCGTGAATATTTTTATTTACGTTTATCCATTACTGATGTGTGCAATTTTCGTTGTACTTATTGTCTGCCCAACGGTTATCAACCTGATCCCGAAAGGGATAAATTCTTAACGCTTGATGAAATCCGTCGATTAGGTACTGCATTTGCTGCGATGGGAACAGAGAAAATTCGTATTACCGGTGGCGAGCCGACGTTACGTAAAGATTTTCTGCCGATTGTGGAAACTGTCAGTCAATTGGATGGCATTAAAAATGTAGCATTAACAACTAACGGCTACCGTATGGCAAAAGATGTTGCCGAATGGAAGAAAGCCGGAATCACTTCAATTAATGTCAGTGTGGATAGTCTCGATCCGAGAATGTTTCATAGCATCACCGGTGAAAATAAATTCCATGATGTTATGCGCGGTATTGATCAGGCTTTTGAGTGTGGTTATCAAAAAGTTAAAGTTAATTCTGTACTGATGAAAAATTTGAATGACAAAGAATTTGACCAATTCTTAAATTGGATAAAAGATCGTCCTATTCAAATGCGGTTTATTGAATTAATGCAAACGGGAGAAATGGATTCATTTTTTGATAAATATCACATTTCAGGGCAGGTTTTAGCTAATAAATTATTGCATTCCGGTTGGCAGTTAAAAAAACGAGGGCGCTCTGATGGCCCGGCGAAAGTGTTTTATCATCCTGACTATGTTGGTGAAATCGGGTTAATTATGCCTTATGAAAAAAATTTTTGTGCCTCTTGCAACCGCTTAAGAGTATCGGCAAAAGGAAAATTGCATCTTTGTCTATTTGGGGAAGAAGGTATTGATTTAAGAGACTTATTGCAATCCGACGAACAACAATTTATATTAAGAGCAAGACTTTTTTCCGCTTTACAAGGTAAACGTGAACACCACTTTTTGCATCTTGGCGATAGTGGCGTTCGTGCCAATTTAGCAACCATCGGTGGTTAAGAAGAAACGGAGGTTACAATGAAAGTATTTAAATATTACTCTCAAGAGGAAGTTCAGCAATTAAAAAGTAAATTTGTTCCGGCAATGCCAGACGACAAAGTATACAAATTTGCACTGGAAGTGATTGGGTTATTGCCAAAAGATGATAGCTATGAGGATATTTGCAACCGCCTTTATATTACGGAATTGCTAGAAAAGTATTTTTTCGATCGTGATAAACGTGATGAAGTTTGGGATATGTTGGATAGTATCAAGCAGGAATTGATCAGAGAAAGCTTGGTTGAACAGGAAGTGAAATTTACCCATATTAATAGCGATGGACAGGCTTATATGGTGGATGTGTCCGATAAACAGGATACTGAACGTGAAGCTCGTGCAGAGGCTGTGATTCAGCTTTCTTCCAAAACATTACAAATGATTATGTCAGGTTCGCATCATAAAGGTGACGTATTCGCCACAGCTCGGATTGCAGGAATTCAGGCAGCTAAAAAAACTTGGGAGCTAATTCCGTTGTGCCATTCTTTATCGCTATCTAAAGTGGAAGTTAATCTAGTTCCATTGTTGGATTGCAACCAAATCCGTATTGAGAGCCTATGTAAATTGCGCGGTAAGACAGGTGTTGAAATGGAAGCGTTAACTGCCGTTAGCGTAGCAGCATTGACAATTTATGATATGTGTAAAGCAGTACAGCGAGATATTGTCATTAAGAGTATCCGCGTGTTGGAAAAAAGCGGCGGTAGATCAGGTCATTTTATCGCCGAGTAATTAATAATAAAACAATTTAAGGGGAGGCTTGACCTGCCCTTATTTTTTATTAAAGGAAATAAAAAATTATGTTAAAAGTATTATTTTTTGCGCAAACTCGCGAATTGGTTGGCGTTGAGCAATTAGAGCTCTCAGCAGCAGAGTTTGCCACTGCCGAACAAATACGGCAGCATCTTGCCACTAAAGGAGAGAAATGGGCGTTTGCATTGGAAAAAGGAAAATTATTAGTAGCGATTAATCAAACATTATCGCCATTAGAAAGTGCGGTCAAATCAGGAGATGAAATTGCATTTTTTCCACCTGTAACAGGAGGTTAAATGAGTTTTCAGGAACAAGACGTTCAAATTGCTGTGCAGGAACAGCCGTTTGATCAGAATGCGGTTTATCATTGGCTATCAGAGAGCCATTCTGTTGGAGCCAGTGTCATATTCGTAGGAAAGGTACGTGATCTCAATTTGGGCGATGAAGTTTCTTCGCTTTATCTGGAACATTATCCTGCCATGACTGCAAAAGCTTTGCGTGACATTGTCACTGAAGCAAAGTCTCGTTGGGATATCCAACGGGTAGCCGTAATTCACCGCATTGGTTTATTACATACGGGCGATGAAATTGTGCTAGTCGGTGTAAGCTCTGCTCACCGTGGCGACGCTTATTCCGCTAATGAATTTATTATGGATTATCTTAAAACCAAAGCTCCATTTTGGAAAAAAGAACAAACAGACAAAGGCGCTCGTTGGATTGAAAGTCGCGACAGCGATAAACAGGCAGCGGACAAGTGGTAAAAGTGCGGTCGTTTTTCGTCACGTTTTTAAAATAATCCTTGTTTTGACAAAAATTTATCGTACTGTTTTTTTACCTAAAATCGACCGCACTTTAAATGCTTTAAGGGCGGTCGGATATTTTCAAAACTCATCACTTTAATAACCTTGAGTTATTTCATAAAGTTGTGTGAACGCAACATCATAATTTTCATATTTGCTATGAATTTAATTAACTTCCGACTTACAAATCATTTCGTATAAAATGTAAGCCCTAACCTAATTTCTAACCGGAAAAATATAATTATGAAAAAAAATCTTATCACCATTACAATTTTATTGACTTCAACAGGGCTTGCTGTTGCCAATGAAGAATCCAATACTGTTCTTCAAGAAATTAATGTCTATTCTGCTTACGCCGCACCGGTAAATCAAGATCTGGCGGCTTCATCAGTTACCGTTCTCACGGAAGAAGATTTTACAAAGCGCAATGCAACATATGTCAGCGATGCGTTAAAAACACTACCAAGCATGGCGTTTAGTGCTTCCGGTGGACGAGGGGCGTTATCTAATTTTTATCTGCGCGGAGCAGATGCAAATCATACTGTAGTTGTGATTGATGGCGTGAAAATGAATCCCGTAACCGGTTACGGTTTTGATTTCGGTGCATTAAGCCTCAATAATATTGATCGTATTGAAGTATTACGTGGCGAACAATCGGCACTATGGGGCAGTGACGCTATGGGGGGAGTGATTTATATTACCACGAAAAGTGGGCTTTATAAAGAAAAACCATTCAATATTGATTTCGATTTAGGTACAGGTTCGCACGGTACTTATAACGGTTCGGCTACACTTTCCGGTTATCATGGCGGTTTTTATTACGCATTAAACGGAAACAGCCATAAAACACGTGGAATTTCCGCATACAGCGCAAATAAATTCTATTATCAAGCAAAAGACGGAACTAAAGTTGAATCGGGTGGAGCAGTGGAGAAAGATAAATTTCATCGCGATAACGGTTCACTACGTGTAGGTTATGATAAAGATAATAAAGGTATTGAACTGTTAGTTTCTCACTTTACCCAATCCGTTCATTATGATGGCAGTTTGGCAGGTGAAACCAAATTTGACGATTATACCCGAACCCGCGAAATCCTATTTAAATCTAGCGGTTATTGGGGAAGCGAAAAAACGTTGTTTAAACATAAAGCCGGCGTTAGTCATATCAAAACAGATAGCGATACATTCAGTTCTAAGCCGAGTGCTTATGATGCGAAAAAACTGAATGCAAATTATCAATTGGATATAAATTTTGATCGTGAGGGTTACCTCAACCAAGCTGTAAGCGTTTTGGGTGAATATCAAAAATCTCAATATAATTCTAGCTCTTATCAAAATGAAAAGAGTCTGAGTGAAAAAAATGCAGCAACCGAGTATCGCCTATTCACTGAAGACGATCACAGTTTAGCTATCAGTGGACGCTATACTGACAGTTCTCAGTATAAAAATGCGATTACAGGCCGAATTGCGACTGCTTACCGTTTATCTCCAAATTTTCGCTCACATGCAAGTTTCGGTTCCGCAATTCAGAATCCAAGCATGACCGAATATTACGGCTGGGCTGGCACTTATTTAGCCAATCCGTCACTTAAACCTGAAAAAAGTAAAGGCGGGGACCTAGGATTGCTCATGGAGTTTTATGACAAGCGTCATCGTCTGGATGTAACCTATTTTGCCCGTAATGTTGATAGTTTAATCAGTAGCAAAACCGTAGATCCGGTTAATTTTATTTCCCGCGCAATTAATGTTGAAGGAACGAGTAAAATTAAAGGGGTAGAATTTACCTATAATGGTAACTTAACGGATAAGCTCACAGCTTACACCAATTACACATTCACGCGAACCAGAGACAATACCGGTGTTGAATTAGTACGCCGTCCTAAACATATAGCTAATGTAGGCGTGACTTACCAAGTTATTGAACCGTTGGGCGTTAATATTAACTTTGCTTATATGGGCAATCGCGTTGATAATTACTATAATGAAGTGACTTTTGCTTCATCTAAAGTAAAAATGCCGTCTTATACGCTAGTAAATTTGGGTGCGAATTATCAACTTACAGAAAATTTAAACCTGTATGCTAATCTCACCAATCTGTTTGATAAAAAATACGAACACACCATAGGATATGGACAATACGGAAGAAATGTTTATGTAGGATTAAAAGGAACATTTTAATTACAGGGGAGAGGAGTCTCCTACATCAAACATCATTTCCCGCCTTTAACCTGCTAAATATATTTTGCAGAGGAGGCGGGAAATAAACATTTAGTACATTATGAATTTGACGAATCCTGTATCTTTTGAATTACTGTGTTGGCTAACTCCACATAATGCCCTTTAAACCGATGACTGAAATTTAACAAGTAATAGAGCTGATAAATTAGTTTCCGTTCCGTATAACCATCATCAATCGGGAAAGTGCGGTGATAATTTTCATAGAATTCTTTCGGGAAAGGCTCAAATAATTCGGTAAAAGCCAGATCACATTCTCGATCGCCCCAGTAACAAGCCGGGTCATAAATAGTAATTTCCCCCTGTGTATTAGCACAATTCTCAATCCATAAGTTACCATGTAACAAAGAGGGTTTTGGTTTATGTTTTGCCAATTTGGCTGCGACAATATTTTCTAAACTGTCGAAATTCAATCCTTTTTCTTTACAAATTTGTAACTGCCAGCCGATACGATGCTCAGCAAAAAACGTTGCCCAATTGGCACGCCATTCATTCGGCTGATAATGAGGACCAAGCCAAGTATCAAATTCTAACCCATACTGTTCGGCCCCGTTTTGTAAATGAAGTTGCGCCAGTTTTGTTCCGAAAGAAGCCATAGATTGAGCCGTTACCGGTTCAATCCGTAAAGCTTCTAATAGCAAAAAACTATGGCTTTGCGAGCAACCTACGCCATAAACTTGGGGAACTTTAACGGTATTGGTTTTAGCTAGTAACTCCAATTGATCAGCCTCAGCACGGAACATCGAACGGTAAGATTTTTCATTAACTTTAATGAAAACCGGTTGTATACCATCATCGATAATCCAGGCTTCGTGCATTTCGCCGGTATGGACCTTATTTTTCTCTTTGATGTGATAATAAGCACCAAATTGATCCGCCAATACTTGAGATATGGATTTCCACATAAAAGCCCCCTTAAAATAGCAAGTTTCAGGATTATATTGATAATAAAAGATTTATTAATAAAAATCTGTGATGCATATCAAATTTTTGAAAATTATTGAAATAAAAGCATTAAATAAGTTAAAGTGAAGTAACTAAATC
>CAJPST010000073.1 GCA_905373425.1 uncultured Mesocricetibacter sp. | reverse complement strand
GCAAAATTTGTTCGCTTTGCTGTTGCAAAATAATTCGCTTTTTCAATTTAACCAAACGTCGCCATTCGCTCACAATTGCCGTCAGTCCAAGTAAAACAACACCTAAGCCGACTAATGCAAAAGCAAAATAAATCCATTGGTTTGCAGCCCAAGTATCAAGTAGCCATTGTACCGATTGCGCTACTGTCGCACCTAAAAATAACACGACCGTTGCACCAAGTAATTTTTTCCACCAATGCGGTTTCGGTTTCACAGCCCGTTCAAACTCGGCATTCAACAGGTTTGTCTGCGAGGGTTCTTCTATTACTACATCCGGTTCAATGGAAATTTCTGTAGTATTAAATTCCTGCTTGGGTTGAAAATCTTCCGTGTTTATAACCTGCTCATCCTGTCGACTAAAAATTTGTTTTGTCATTTCTCCATACCACCTGTTTCCTTCTAAATCCAGCCCGTAAGTAAAGTGCGGTCAATTTTTTTACCGTTTTTAAAAACTCCCTAAAAATCAACCGCACTTTTGACCTTTATTCTAACTTATCACCCAATAAAAACTGTAATACCGAATCCATACGCAAATGCGGAATACTCTCTCCAGGCTCCAACGGCTGCGGCTCAAACTGGTCAAAGTCAAATTTTTGCTTTGACCAAAACTCCTCAGACGGTAATTTATTCGGAACCGAACCCGGATAAACGGTAATTTTCTGTTTATCACTTGACCGCACACCTTGCAGCGCTTTGAAAATTTTACCGTTCTGATTCACTGCCACTTGCTGTGTCGCACGAATTGCAGCGATAGCCGTATAATCGGTTTCAATGCCTTCAAACTCAACATAGCGCCCGCCTTCCTGTACCAGCTGACGCAACAAACTAACTAAATTCGGGATCTGTTCTGCAGTAATATGATCAGCTTTACTGGCAATAAACATTAATTTGTCGATTCTCGGTGAAAATAAGCGATTAAGGAAACTGCGCTTGCCATAGTGAAAATTCTTAAACAGTTGTTGCAAACCTTCCTGCATGTCAGAAAACGCCTGACGACTATGATTAAGTGCGGTCAAACAATCGGCTAAAATTACCTGACGATCGAAGCGGGCAAAATAATCCTGATAAAAGCGTTTTACAATATGCTGGCGGTAATATTCATAACGTTGATTTAAGACTGAAAAATAACTATTTGAAGCTGCATTGTGTTTTAATTTTTGCCATTGTTCTTCGGTCAGATGCACTAACGGACAAAATTGTAATACCGGCGCACCTTCCAATTCTCCCGGTAATACAAACCTGCCCGGTTGAATAAAATGCAATCCTTTTGCTTTACAATCTAGTAAGTAAGCCGTGTAATCCTTAGCTAACTGGGCCAAAATATCTTCATTTGCCGTCGCGCTAAGATCAATTTTCTTCAACTTCTCTAGCCATGTTCTACCCAATTCCGTTCGAATACCGCTAAAAAAGCCCTGCAGCTGTAACGACCATTGTTGATAACTCAAGTCTAACAATGGCAGATCCAGCAACCACTCTCCCGGATAATCAAAAATATCCAAATAAAGTGTACTTCTTTCTTTAATGTAACTTAGCACGCCTTGATTACGCTGATAACGTATCGCCAAACGGGTTTCGCTCACTCCGCGAGTAGATTGCGGAAATACCGGAGGGCTACGCATTAAGTCGTTAAGATTAGCTTCATAATCAAAACGCGGCACGCTCAAATCCTGTTGTGGAATGCGTTTAACCGCGACAATAGAACAATTACGAGCTGCTTCAAATAACGGTAAATGTGGGTTATTAACCCTATTAATATGCAATAATTGATTAATTAAACTGGTAATAAATGCCGTTTTCCCGCTACGGCTCAAACCGGTCACTGCAATGCGTAAAGTGCGGTCCAATCCGAGATCGATTAATTGATTGAGCTCTTTTTGAATAGTATTAAACATTTTTATTTCTCAATTCCGTCAATATATCTTACAATTCGTCATAATTTATCACGAATAGCTGAAGTTATGCTTAAATTTGTACTGATTTTCACATTTTTATTGGTAAGCCAAATTTCTTTTGTTTCGGCTGCACCACGCGTGCCCGATATTCTGACGAAAAACGGTTTGACTTATTGCACGCACGCAGGTGGGTTTTCTTTTAATCCGCAAACTACCGATGCGGGAACCAATATGAATTTAGTCACGGAACAAATTTACAACAAATTATTTGAAATGCGTAATCATGATGCCAGAGTCACTCCCGAACTGGCTCAATCATATAGCATATCGGAAGACGGAAAAACCATTATCATTAACTTGCGCAAAGGTGTAAAATTCCATCACACTCAATGGTTTACGCCTAGTCGAGATTTTAACGCCGACGATGTGGTCTTTTCCCTAAATCGCGTACTTGGACATAGTACTTCCTTGCCCGAATTTGACAGTTCGGAACAAAATGATTCCTTTAATAAACAATATAAAATTTTCCACGAATTGGCTAAAAAAACACGTTTTCCCTATTTTGAAAGTATTAAGTTAAAAGAAAAAATTGAGCAAGTCGAAGCCATTAACCCATATCAGGTGAAAATTACATTATTTGCACCTGATGCATCTATTTTGTCTCATCTGGCAAGCCAATATGCAATTATTTTTTCACAGGAATACGCATTACAGTTAAACGCAGACGATAATTTAATTCAATTGGATATTTTACCGGTAGGCACCGGTCCTTATCAGCTTAAAGATTACGTTCGTAGCCAGTATGTACGCTTACAGCGCAATGGGCAATATTGGCAAAAAAAAGCCCAGATAGACAATATTATCATTGACTTAACCACTGACAGAACCGGGCGTTTAGCCAAATTTTTTAACGGTGAATGCAATATAGTGGCTTATCCCGAGGTCAGCCAGTTAGGTTTATTAAAAAATGTACAGGGCAAATTTGAAATTAAATCCACTGACGGAATGAATCTGGCTTTTCTCGCTTTTAATTTTCAAAAAGAAAAAATGCGATCTCTTGAACTGCGCCGTGCCATTTCACAAGCGATCAACCGTAAACGCATCATTGAAAATATTTATTACGATACGGCAACTTTAGCTAATGAAATCATTCCGAAAGTCTCCTGGGCCTCCAGCCAACTTCCGTATAATGAATATTCCCTCTACAATCCCGAACAGGCGGAAAAAAAACTACGGAAGCAAAACTTGTCTTTAAATATATGGGTATTGAACGAGGAACAACTTTATAATCCCGCACCGCTAAAAATGGCAGAATTAATCCGCTTCGATTTAATGCAAGTCGGCGTACAAGCTAATGTACAAGCGGTAACCCGTAACCATTTGATTAAAAGCCTAAAAAATAATTCTGCCGATTATGATATGATTTTAACCGGCTGGCTTGCCGGGAATCTGGATCCCGACAGTTTTATGCGCCCTATCTTGAGTTGTAGCAGTCAAAATGATATTACCAATTTAGCCAATTGGTGCAATCCGTCGCTTGATTATATATTGGATTTTGCCTTAAACACCAAAGAGCTGAAACTGCGAACTTATGAATATAGGGAAGCGCAAAAAATCATTTTAAATCAGCTTCCTATCATACCTATCGCGCATGTTAAACGCATATTAATCGCTGATACGCATATTGACGGCTTGGAATTAACACCTTTCGGTAACATTAATTTCGATAAGCTTTCTCTGCGTCAAGATGAAAAAAATAAGGTGAAAAAATGATTGCTTCACTTTTTCGTCGCGCATTCTTAATAAGCGTCACTCTATTCATCTTGTCTTTGGTCAGCTATCTTATTTTAATGCGTGACCCTCTTAATCAGGCACTTGCCGAACCGCATTTTTATTCAGGTTATTTATACTATATAAAAATGCTGTCACAAGGTGACTTAGGAATAACTTATAACGGTGGTGACTCCTTATATTCCTTAATTTTAACCGTTCTACCTCCGACACTAGAGCTTTGTTTTGTCGCAATGTTCCTATCTTTTTTGTTTGGTATTCCATTAGGCTTGTTAGGAGCGCTGAATAGTCGCAATCTGTTTGGTAGTGGCATAAGTGCGGTCACTTCTTTGGGCATTTCTTTACCGGTATTTTGGCTTGCTCCCATTTTGCTGTATTTTTCCGCACTTTATCAGTGGGAAATCTCAGCGATCGGACAATTCAATTTATTATATGAAATTCCTCAGGTGACCGGATTTGCGATTATTGATGTTTGGCTAGTTGATCAACCTTATCGTATCAAAATTATTCAAAGCGTTTTACAGCATCTGATACTACCTACGCTAATTCTTGCGATTTCACCGACAATGGAAATTTCCAGAATTGTTCAACAACGCGCCGAATATGTCTTTAAGCAAAATTATGTTAAAGTGGCGGTGACGCGAGGTTGGTCAACATTCAAGATTTTGCGGAAATATGTATTGCGCAATACACTTCCCTTGTTAATTCCGCAACTTACCCGTTTATTTACGTTGGTATTAGCACAATGCATGTTGATTGAAAACAGCTTCGGTTGGCCGGGTATCGGTCGTTGGTTAATTGATGCCGTAGGTCAACAAGACTATAACAGTATCTCTGCCGGTGTGATTGTGATTGGTTTATGTATCATTTTTATTAATATGCTCAATGAATTTTTCGCTTTCCTGTTGGATCCATTAAATAAAAAGGGTTGGTATGCAAGATAAAGAAGCCGAGGAATTCCGTTACAGCACTACAATAAGGGATATTTGGCAATATTTCCGCAAAGATCGCTTGGCATTATTTTGTCTGTATACATTTTTAGCCTTAATTTGGACCGCACTTTTCAGTTCGGTTCTCTCTCCCTACAACAGTAACGCGCAGTTTATTGGCAAAGAATTGCTGCCGCCTTCTTGGGTAACAGAAGGTACAGTAACTTATTTCTTCGGCACTGACGATATCGGGCGAGATCTATTTAGCAGAATGCTACGAGGTACAACCTATACTTTTGGTAGTGCCGTTATAGTGGTATTTTTTATTGCCGTTATCGGGGGGATTTTAGGGATTTTGGCCGGAATGTCACAGGGCTTAAAAGCGCGGGTTTTGGGACATTTTTTAGACGCATTCCTAGTGGTACCAATTTTATTACTCGCTATTATCATTGCCACATTAATGGAGCCCAGCCTAATTAATGCCATGCTGGCAACCGGTCTGGCACTATTACCACATTTTGTTCATCAAATTTATCACGCGGTACAAACCGAATTGAAAAAAGACTATGTTTTGCCCCTTCGTCTAGATGGTGCTTCCAATGGTATCTTATTAAAAGAGACGATTTTACCTAATTTAAGCGTGCCTTATATTCGAGAGATTTCACGTGCTTTTACCCTTGCTTTACTGGATATCAGCGCATTAAGTTTTATTTCATTAGGCGCACAACGTCCTACACCTGAATGGGGGGCAATGATTCGCGATAGCCTTGAGTTGATCTATCTCGCCCCTTGGACCGTCATTTTGCCCGGACTTGCGATTATCAGCTGTACCTTAGTGGTTATGATTCTAGGCAACCGGCTATGTAAAGCCATCGAAAAATATTCGGAATAGGTGTTAACATGGCTTTATTGGATATTCGTAATCTTTGTATTGAAATCAAAACCCCTACCGGGCGCGTTAAAGTAGTAGATAATGTTAATCTCACCCTTAACGAAGGTGAAATCTGCGGTTTGGTTGGAGAATCAGGTTCAGGCAAGAGCTTGATTGCCAAAGTCATTTGTAACGCTTTTAAAGACAATTGGGTTATCAGTGCGGAACGCTTCCGCTTTAAAGACGTAGAACTATTAAAACTTAGTTCAAGTCAACGCCGTAAACTGGTAGGTAATGAAATTTCAATGATTTTTCAGGATCCTTTGACTTGTTTTGATCCGAGCAAAAAAATCGGTAAACAAATTATACAAAACATCAAATTCAAAGGCCGTTGGTGGCAATGGTTTGGTTGGAAGAAAAACCGAGCTACGGATTTATTACACCGTGTAGGCATAAAAGATCATCAAACAATAATGAATAGCTATCCGCACGAAATTACCGAAGGCGAAGGGCAAAAAGTGATGATTGCTATTGCTGTGGCAAACCAACCTAGCCTGTTAATTGCGGATGAACCGACATATTCATTAGAATCGGCTACTCAACAACAAATTTTCCGTTTACTATCGGGTATGAACCAAAATAATAATACTTCCATCTTATGGACATGCAGTGATATTGAAAGTATCAGCGAATGGTGCGATCACTTTGTTGTATTATACTGTGGCCAGAATGTCGAATCAGGGCCTAAAGAAA
The DNA here is from genome assembly GCA_905373425.1 of uncultured Mesocricetibacter sp. Classification (GTDB taxonomy): domain Bacteria; phylum Pseudomonadota; class Gammaproteobacteria; order Enterobacterales; family Pasteurellaceae; genus CAJPST01. The sequence goes on along the minus strand of CAJPST010000073.1, from coordinate 4,084 downwards.
ATATTTTAGAGACTCCACATCACCCTTACACTGCGGCACTACTCCATTCCATTCCCGATTTCAGCCAGCCGTTACCGCTAAAAAGCCATTTGAGTACCCTGCGCGGCACAATTCCGTTACTGGAACAATTACCGATAGGCTGTCGCCTAGGACCACGCTGCCCATTTTCGCAAAAAAAATGCGTAGTTAAACCACCGCTACGACGTATTAAACAACATGAATTTGCTTGTCACTATCCGCTTAATCTGCGAGAAAACCAACAACGCAAAGAACAAGAAGATATTAGCCCGTTAATCCTCAATATTGACGGCAAAACCGAATAAGGACAAATTAATGACTGCGTTATTGGAAGTAGAAGAACTTTCTAAAACCTTTAAACAGAGCACAGGTCTATTCGGCAGTACGGAATTAAAAGCCGTGGAGCAAATTTACTTTCGTCTGGAACGTAAACAAACCCTAGCTATTATCGGCAATAACGGTTCCGGAAAGTCTACTTTGGCTCGAATGCTTGTCGGCATTATTGAGCCGACCTCTGGCAGAATTTTATTTAACGGTACGCCACTTAAATACGGTGATTATCAATATAGAGCAAAGCATATCCGAATGATGTTTCAAGATCATAGTGCTTCACTCAATCCACGCCTGAATGCCGGTCAGATCTTAGATGCACCGTTACGCCTGCTAACAAATCTAAATGAAACGCAGCGTAACGAAAAGATTTTTCACACTCTTCGTTTGGTGGGACTTTATCCCGATCACGCTAATGTGCGTATCAACTTAATGTCGATTAGCCAAAAACAGCGTATTGCTTTTGCTCGCGCACTAATTTTAGAACCCGAAATTATTATTTGTGATGACGCGCTTAATGCCCTTGATGCTTCGGTTAAAACCCAACTCACCAATTTAATGCTAGAAGTGCAGGAAAAGTTCGGAATTTCATATATTTATGTAGGGCAACATCTGGGAATTATTAAGCACATTTCAGATCAAATGCTAGTGATTGATCAAGGGCAAATGATAGAATATGGCGCAACCCGCAAACTACTCAGCCAGCCAAAAGCCGACATTACCCGACGCCTAGTCGAAAGTTACTTCGGTAAAATTCTCGACAGCAGTGCATGGGATACACCATCTCAAGACTAATAAACATCAGTTATAAAACAACGATTAAAGCATCATGGATTTTCCAAGCATTTTAAAATCACCATAAAAAATAACCGCACTTTTAACCTTGAGAGAGCTCTCCGGTTTAAAGTGCGGTCGTTTTTTTCAGTGTTTTATAGCCAGCTGCTTTGTAAAGGCAAAGCGCCGATTTAAGCTGCTACCATCACCATTGCAGGACGAATCACACGTCCGTTTAACAAATAGCCTTTCTGCAATACTGCAGTAATTTGATTGGTTTCAAAGCCTTCCGATGGCTGCATAGAAATAGCCTGATGTAAGTCAGGGTTAAAGACCTCACCCACGGCACCCACCGGCTCCACTCCAAAACGCGCTACTGTAGCCAATAACTCTTTTAATGTTAACTCAACCCCACCGAACAAAGCTTTTATTGTTTCATCTTCCAAGTTTGCAGGTGTTGCCAAAGCGCGCTCTAAATTATCAATCGTATTTAAAATATCCTTAGCAAATTTTTCCAATGCAAATTTATGTGCTTTTTCAACATCTTGCTCTGCACGGCGACGCATATTATCAATTTCAGCACGAGCACGTAAGTTCAGTTCCTGTTCTCTTTTTGCATTTTCTTCATTCTGTGCAGCTAAGGCTTCTTGTAATTCTTGCACTCGAGCAATCGCTTCCTCTAACGGATCTCCGCCATCTGTATTTTCTGCCTCAACCGCCTCAATTTGCATTTCATTTTGTTCTGTTTTGTTCTCTGAGTTCTCAGCTGTTTGCGTCTCGACTTTGTTCTCTGCGTTTTGTGCCTGTTCTGTCATTTTTTTCTCCATTAATCAATATTGGGGGGATTGTACAAAAAAGGGAGGCCAAATAAAAGACCTTAGTTCTTCCCGATCAGAGCCTTTGATGTATAATATAGGGGTTAATTTTTTTAATTCAAGTTGTATGTATAAAATGGAAAGTAATAATTTTAGCTCGTTCAATCCGATTAACGAATTGTATAAATCCTTTAAAACCATAGGTTTAGTAGGGCAGCCGAGAGCCCATACTCTGCAAATGCATAAAAACCTATTTCAATGGTTACTTGAACGTGGCTATCATGTTTTGGTGGAAGAAGAAGTCGGTAAAGAATTGCATCTACCTGTTAATCATATTGCTACGCTCGAGCAAATAGGTAAACAGGTGCAACTAGCGATTGTTATTGGTGGTGATGGCAATATGCTGGGTCGTGCTCGTATATTATCCAAATATGGTATCGCCATGATTGGGATCAACCGTGGAAATCTAGGTTTTTTAACCGATATTGACCCGAAAAATGCTTATGCCCAACTTCAAGCCTGTTTAAACGGAGAATTTTTTGTTGAAGAACGTTTCTTATTAGAAGTTCAAATCGAACGTGAAGGCAAAATTATTTCCCGTAGCTGTGCAGTTAATGAAGCGGTAATCCATCCGGCCAAGATTGCCCACATGATCGATTTTCATGTTTATATTGATGATAAATTCGCCTTTTCACAACGTTCCGATGGCTTAATTATCGCCACACCAACCGGTTCGACAGCTTATTCGCTTTCCGCCGGAGGACCGATTCTGATGCCGCAAATGAATGCCATTGCCTTGGTTCCAATGTTCCCACATACACTGTCTTCACGTCCACTGGTCATTGATGGTGATAGTAAAATCTCAATGCGTTTTGCCGAATACAACACACCGTATTTGGAAGTTAATTGCGATAGTCAATTTCCACTTGAATTCAATAGCGATGACATTGTTGCCATTGGTAAATGCCCGCACAAATTGAAGCTATTACATTTACATAGCTATAATTATTATAACGTATTAAGCGCAAAATTAGGCTGGCTCAAAAAATTATTTTAAAAAGCAGAAGTAAAAAATCTTTACTGTATAAAAATTCACATATATACTACTATTCATACAGTAAATAAGGATTTTGCGATGCTTACCCAACTCACTATCAACAATTTTGCTATCGTTCGTCATTTAAATATTGAATTAGCACAAGGAATGTCCGTCATTACAGGAGAAACCGGTGCAGGCAAATCTATTGCTATCGACGCGCTTGGACTTTGCCTTGGACAGCGTGCCGAAATTTCAATGTTACGTGAAGGTCAAGAACGCACCGAAGTATGTGCGACCTTTCATCTTGATATAAAAAGCCCGGCCGTCGAATGGTTAAAAGAACAGGAATTGCAAGACCCCGATAATCCTGAAGAGTGCATTTTGCGTCGAATCATCAATAGCGATGGACGCTCTAAAGCCTTTATCAACAGAACCCCTGTTTCCGCAGTACAATTAAAGGAATTAGGGCAATATTTGATTCATATTAATGGGCAACATGCTTCACAGTTATTACTCAAAAATGACTTTCAATTACAAACGCTAGATAATTTTTGTGCGCATTCGGAGTTATTGAGCCAAATGCGCGAAAGCTATCAACATTGGAAAATGTTGCAGCAACAGGTAAAGTATTTCCAACAAAGATGTGCAGAAAACGAAGCGAAGAAACAACTTTTACAATATCAAGTGCAAGAACTGGATGAATTCAACCTCCAACCTAATGAATTCCTAGAATTGGAAGAAGATCATAAACGTCTATCAAACAGCGAACAACTAACTACACTTTCCCAATCCGCCTTGCAAATGTTAAGTGAAAATGAAACCGTCAGTGCCGATAGTTTACTCTATCGCGCAAGCCAATATATTGATGAGTTAGTAGAATTGGATCCACGTTATGCCGATGTTCAAACCATGCTACAAGAAGCGTTGATTCAAGTTCAGGAAGCTACGGCAGAAGTGCAACAGCTTTCATCCCATATTGAACAAGATCCTCACTTATTACAGGAAATTGAACAACGAATGGGGCAAGCAATTCAACTTGCACGTAAACATAACACAAAACCGGAAAGCTTAACCGAATTGCATCAATCCTTGAAACAAGAATTAGAAC
>CAJPST010000072.1 GCA_905373425.1 uncultured Mesocricetibacter sp. | reverse complement strand
GAAAAATTGATGTGCCATGCAAATCCAAGGTTTGCGCAAGCTGGAAAGTCGTGGCGTTGTGAATATTCGCCATAAAATCCAACGGACTAGGAAGATTTTGTTCCATCAATTGATTGAACATTTTGTCAAATTTGCTCGGCGAATTAAAGGAAGAAGCAAGGTAGATATTTGTATCTTGCTGCAGCCGGTGTTTTAGTGGCAACGCCGCCAGCAGCGCAAGCTGAGTAAATTTGCTCAAACGACGTGCATCTACTCCCGATTCTTTAAGCTGTTGGCGCAGCTCTTTTTCATCAAAATGTTGCGCCGTTAATCTATGCACGGCGTGCAAATAAAGTGCGGTCATTTTTTTACCCGTTTTTTATTTTCTGAGGTTTTAAAATCCAACCGGCACTACTGCCGCCGAAGCCTAAAAAATAATTTAGGTAATATCCCTCGGTCAGTGGATTATACTGAGCAAGCGGCAAGGCTTCATTATGAGGTTGCCAATTTAACGCAGGTAACTCACCTTGTTCAAAGGCATTAAATAAAAAAGCGGTTTCAATTGCACCACTTGCGCCGAGCGTGTGCCCAACAAAGGGTTTGGCTAAAATCCATGTGCTATATGGCAACATTTCGCGCAAAACTCGGATTTCCATTTCATCGCTATTGCCGCCTACAGCATGTACTTTTACTGCACAAATCTGCTTTGCCGATAATCCTGCATGAGACAAAATCCGGTCAATTAATTCGCGTAATGCATCCTCGCTGTTATTAGTGAGATTTTGCTTGTCGGTTAACCCACTGATCCCCAAAAGCTCGCAAGATGTGTCGCTGTTTGCTTGATTTTCAAGAGCTAAACAAGCAATTCCCTCTCCCAGCACAATGCCATTCGGCGCGCTAAAAGGCGTGTAACTCTCTGCCTGCGAAAGTAGATTCATAGCATGAAAGTGCTCAAAAGTTAAACGATTAAACATCTCAAAACCAATGACTAACGCTTTGTTGTACAAACCGTTTTCAAGCATTTTTGCTGCATAAGCAACAGCTTGCGCAGAAGATGTACAAGATGTGGCAAAACTGAAAACCTGAGTGCCATAGCGCATTTGAAGATAATCGGCTATCACCGACAAACTGTGTTGAGTGGGTAACGGTTGCCCGTTCGCCTTACGATATTCACAATCGGCAATCACATAGGCTGTTGAACCAAGTAAAATCGGCACATTATTTAGTTCATTTAGCGACCAGCCCGCTTTCAATAAGGTTTGTTCAATCTGCGCCTCAATCAAGCGGTATAGTTCAGGCAAACTTACTAATGGCTGTTCACATGCTCGAAAATAAGGTAATTCTACCGTTTGATCGAGCATAAGTGCGGTCTGTTTTGAAAGGGTTTTGGCGACGGTTGAAGTTGCAGCAGTTAGATAGACGGACATTTTTAAGACTCAAATAACCCTTTGCTATAAAATTTTCTCATTTTTGATGTTCTGTCCGTACAAATGCCGCTAAATCTTTCACGCACATCATATGCTTACGCACCATACGATCGCCCTGCAAACGCACGTTAAAATGCGCCTGCAAAGCCACGACTATTTGCAATGCATCAAGAGAGTCAAGCTGAATACGACTTTTCCCTCCGAACAAGAGTTCATCATCAAGGATGTCTTCCGGTTCAAAGTCATCTTTTTCAGTTTCCAACACAATGAGTTTTTTTAGTTCTGATTCCAGTAATCCCGGTTCAAGTGTGAATTGATATTTCATTTTGTTCTCTTTTAAAATCTTGCCTGTCTTTTCAACTGGCGGCTGTAAATTAATGTCGCCAAAAGCAAAGTAACTCCACCGAATGCTGCTAATTGAGTTAGAGGCGTTTCAATCTGAGCGAGGGTGTAATGATTAAGCAACAAATTCTGGAAACCTGTCAACGCCCAACCCATCGGTGACCATTGCGCAATAGTTTGCATTATTTCCGGCATCACATGTACCGGCACCATAATACCGCCGATAGCTGCCATAATAATAATCCCTCCACCACCAAGTACTACAGCGTGTTCTGTAGAACGGGCAATAACACTAACCAAAAGTCCATAACCGATCGCAGCAAAACTGACTGCAGCCGACAGCACAGCATAAGGTTCCCAATCCCCTTCTAAGTGAAAAGCTGGCATATCCAACATCGGCAACACAAAATATCCCAAAGCAACCATTCCGACAAACTGTAACTGATTGATAATAAAATAAGGTATCAGCTTGGCGATAATTAGCCCTAGTGATGAAGCACGTGCCATACGCAAGCGTGTAATAGTATTAGTTTGACGCTCCATCGCCATCACATTAGAAAGCGGAATCATAATAAAGAACATACCGAAAATGAGCCACGCCGGTACACTATGTTGTACTGAACTCGGCTTTGCCACTTCCTCGCCCTGCCGATTAAGATAGATCTCTTGAAAATGTTCTCTATCAAGGTAGTTATTTATTTGAGCAAACTTCTGATCCAGTTCCTCATTAACTTTTTCCTGAATGGCTTTCATTTGCCGACGATGATTATTCTCCAACTCAATATGATTATTATCCAAATAACGGGCTAAGCGCAATTCTGTGTAGTGTTTCTGCAACACTCCCTTAACCCCCAATAACCATGCACGATCAACACTTGGGTTTAACCATAGCTGTAATGGCTTTTCTTCATTTAACGCCATTTGATCGGTATTCGGATTAACAATCAGTAAAGCCAACTCGCCTTGTTGAAGTGCGGTCTGAAAATCTGCCGTTTTGGTAGACTCACCTCGACGTACCGCCAGATTTTCATCTTTCAAGGCTTTAACAAAAGCCGAATTCAAATGGCTATTGGGTTCACCAATAAGCACAATTTCAGCCTGATGTGGCAATTCCTTATCATTACTCAATGCCGCTGACATAATCAGCATAAACAGAATCGGCATCATAAACAGTACGGCAACACCGTGCAGATCTCGGCTGAGCAGGCGCAACTCTTTGCAAATAGAACCTATCAGCATTGTTCCTCCTCATAACGGCGTAAAAAATCCAGATAAAAGGTTTCCAGACTTTGACATCCGAACTGACAGCTTTCAATACGATAACCGTTGGCAGAAAGTGCGGTCAAAACCGGCTCAATTTTTTCCGTTTGAATATGCACAATACCATTCCCCGTCCGTTTGGCATTGAGGAGCTGCAAATAGGTTTCACTCAATTCAGGATCGGTTTGTAAACTTAACTCAACTTGGCCATGCTGATGTAAAATGTCTTTCACTTTACCTTCATACACCATGTTACCGCGATGCAATACCACTAGATTCTGGCACAACTGCTCAATTTCCTGCAAATAATGTGAAGTGTAAATGACGGTAATTCCTTGTTCAATCAGCTCCGCAACAGTATCTAAAATAAAACGACGTGACTCGGGATCGATGCCGACGGTGATTTCATCAAGAAAAATCACACTAGGACGGTTAATTAAGCCGATAGCGAAATTTAAGCGCCGCTTTAATCCGCCGGACAAATGTTTTGCCAACTTATTTTTATGTTCGCCTAGGTCCACTTTTTCCATTAATTGTTGCAAATATTCTTTATCTTTTACACCGTATAAAGAAGCAAAAAATTTCAAATTTTGCCATACGGAAAGCAATGGATAAAAAGCAAAATCCTGCGGTACTAGAGAAATTTGATGGCGCTGGTGTTTCTTCAGTTTATTTAAAGGTTCTCCCTCAAACAAAATCTGCCCTTGCTGCACAGGCTGTAAACCGGTAAGTAATGACATTAATGTCGTTTTCCCCGCTCCGTTCGGCCCGAGCAACCCCAAAGATTCCCCTTGACGGATATGAAAATTAATATTGCTCAATGCCGGAGTACCAGCTTTCGGATAAATGTGGGTAAGATTGCTGATTTGGATCATATTTCCCCTACTTCGATAAACAGACAGCGCGGTCATACGGTTAGTATATTAATATTCGCCCGTTATCGGAACTTCGTCCATTGAATCTATGGAATGCTTATTAAATATAAGTCGTCGGTACACCACTTCCGATTATGATACCAAACCAAGTGCTGTCTCTAATTTAAAATTATTGTTGCTTTTTGTATAAACTTTTCCACAAAGCCTCTTCCCGATCTGCAATCATCCGTAAAAAACCTGCTGTTTCCCTAAATCCTTCCACCGAGGGCTTTTTACACTGCTTCACACACAAACCGGCAAATTGACGCCACATATCGCCGATTTCCGTCATTTGTTCGGAAGCCTGCTTGAATTTCGGTTCAAGACAAATGTCTGCAGCCTGCTCAAGGAAATAGGCATATAAATAGCGGAAGCCTGCGCCTCCGGTGCCAATTTCCTCCTGCATGCGCACAATATGTCCTAAATATAACCGTTTGTATTTTTCCACGGGGTGGGTTGCCAGTTTTTCAATTTGTTTGGCAACCGTACGAATACCTTTTACTCCAACAAAAAACAGCGGAGCTAACATTTGTTTGGCATTTTTACGAATAGCTTTTCGAGTTAAGCTCGGTAAATCAATTTGTGTTAAATCAGGCTGATTTTGAAAGTAATACATCAACCCTTTTGCCGCTAATGCTCCTTTGGCAAAACGCGCTCGTTGTAAATCTTCTGTGGCACAACGTTGCACCATTTCAAAGACAGGGTCGCTAATCAAATAATCGTTTTGTTCTTTACCATACACGATTAAATTGTGCGCATTAAAATGAAAACGCATTTCAGGCGGAAAATAAGGCAACCAGAAAACAGAGGTTTGCAACCCAACCAATTTTTGTTTGGAAAGGGCTTCATCCAACGCTTTTTTTCCTTTATCCGGCGCAGAAAACTTCTCAAGTTTTAACCGCACTTTCAACATTTTCGATACGTTTTTAATAATACTTTTCGGTGGCATCCGATAAGAAATCAAAGGCATTCCACCGACTTTAATAACTGGCAGATAAACAAACGTCAATGCTGATGCCAAACCGAAAACCATCGCTTCATTCAGATCGGCACCGTGCGATTTTAGCAAAGTTGACATCACACCGCTTTCACAATGGGCGGTGTGTTGGTGTTGGAAGTTATTCATTTATAAAAACTTTTAGCGATTAATGTTTATATTGTCAGGGTTCCGCCAAAAGCATTTCGATACTTATCCAGCTTTTTTTCCGACAATGTCTCAAATACTTCGGGCTTAAAATGTCGTTTAATTTGCCATTGCCAAAACCCTGTAGTTTGGGCAAGACTTTGCAAGTCATAACGATATTTGAACATAAGGTAATAAATAATCGATTTTTCACCGTTTTTTACTGCCGTTAAAGCTGTTTCGGTCAGTTGATGTAATTCATCCACCGCCTGCCCGGTAGCAAACTCCTCGGCTTCCCATCCGGAGCTTTTACCGGCTTCAAACTTGCCATTTCGAATAGCATAGATAACCTTACGTTGCCCGCGAAAAATTTTGCTGTCGTCTTGAGGGATATCTTCTAATTTCATTCTTTTCTCATCAAAATGCAAGCCCCTTTTTATATAAAGAGAAGGAACTTATGGAAAGTTACACCACTTCTAACAACATAAAACAGCTTGAAAAGCGACCGCTCTCCGGTACATAGCATAACACTTTTTGTCCCGCTTTGAGCGGAAAGGTACGGGCAAATTCTTCTAAAATAATATAAATAGAAGCAGAACCCGTATTGCCACATTGAGTTAAATTAGTAAACCATTTTTCCTGCGCAATTTCAAAATTAATATTACGTAATCCGCATAATAAACGATCACGGAAAAAGTCTGACGAATAGTGAGGTAGGAAATAATCAATATCTTCCGCTTTCAAATCATATTTTTCAATTAATTTGGAAAGCGCTTTTTCCACCGTATATTTCACAATATTTTCGTTGAGCAGCTTCACATCCTGCTTGATAGCCATAAAGCTTTTGGCATCGCGCTCCGCCTGCGGAACCGATTTCCAGCTGACGAATTGTCCGTTTTGCACTTCTCCGCCCGCATACATACACACAGGCATTTCATTGGCATAAGAAGTTAGCTCAATCCAGTCAATTTTAAAACTCAAACCGCTTTCATTCGGTCGATTGGAAAGCTGTACTGCACCGGCGCCATCGGATAGCATCCAACGCAAAAAATCTTTCTCGAACCCGATTTCGGGTTTGGCATTATCCAACTGTTTCTGTGTCACTTCCGATGTGAAATTTTCACTACGCATAATCGCCGAAGCACACTCGGAAGCCACAGCTACCGCACTTTGATGCTCTCCCGTGCGTACCGCATTAAAAGCGTGTTTCATCGCAGCCATGCCTGCTACGCAGACACCGGCCATGCTCATGACTTCCATTGGTGGCGCATTAGGAATTAATCCGTGTACCATCACCCCTTGTCCCGGCAAAATTTGATCGGGATATGACGTACCGACCGCTAAACAGCTAAATTGATCAGCAAAAATACCTAATTTTTCCACCGCTCTTACGGCTAATTCAGTGCTAGTATGAGTTTGCTTACGAGTAATAGGATCAACGGCATAATAGCGGTTTTCAATGCCATTGGAACGTAAAATCATTTTACGCACACGCGACGGCACATCACCCACCATACCAAGAACAGCTTCCATTTGATCATTGGAAATCGGCTCATTAGGCAGAAAAGAAGAAATTTTATTAATATAAACAGTTGATAACATTAATGATCCTTAAACATTCCCACCTTAAAAACAGGATTAGGAATTAAATAAAAACAGTATGGGTAATTCTTATATTTTATTTCATCCTATTTGGTGAAATTGGCCTAATTTCCTTTTATTAAAGCGGGATTATTCACCGGAAGGTTCGGCAAAATAACGCTTTTGCGCCTCTAATTTATTCTTCAAAAGCGGTTTCAATAGACTTTTTATCAGCGCCGAGAGTGGCACCACAGTTAAAATCAATATAATCAAAAAGACAATGTAAAAATACAGCACGAAGAGTCGAAAACTCGGCGAAATTTGACCGCACTTTATCAGTAATTTACCCCACAAATAAAAACTGCGACGTCCGGCTTTTTCACTCATCATCAGCTTTTCATCAATTTTCACTGCCCCCATGCCACGGAAAATATTCGAATCAAGCGCTTGATTTTCACTAAAACTTTGTAAAATCTTTATGCCGAAACGTTCGGCATCTTGAATCTCGCTTTCAGCAATACCTGCACTCGGCAGATTACCCACTTTCTTTTTACCGGTCAGCATCCATAGTGGTGTTGTAATAAAACTTGCCCAATCATTAGACTGATCGACTTTTACAACATTACCAATCAGCTGCGAGTCAGCTTCTTTGAGTAAACTTTTTACTTTTTCTTGTGCCATCAACCACATATTACGACAGCCAATCAAAGTAATCACCGGCGTATCTTTAAGCACTTTTTTTGCCTGCTCACTTTGTAAAAATGCCGTTATCGGCTGTGACGGTGATAAAAACCATACAGTGTAGGCCAAAATAATTAAATCATACTTTTCCTGTTTAAACTTTAGTGGTTCAATTGGCTCCGGCTTAAGGAGAACCGTTTCCGGAAAAGTATTAAAAAACTGAGTAAATCCCCACGGAAAAGGATATGCTTTAACCGGGCTGATGTGTAAATGCTCAATATTAATATCTTTTTGATTTTGCAAAGGTTTTATAAAACTCTCCGCTAACCTGGTTAATTGACCGGTTTGGGAATAAGAAACCAATAAAATATTCTTCGTTTGAGACATATAAATCATCACGCAAAATTAAAACAGGGCCGAATCAGTCATTGTTAATTTGGCATATTCTCATTTCTTTGATAAGGCATAATTTAAAAAACACATAAACAGCGCCGAAATGAAGACTCACCTTATTTCAATGCTATCAAATTAATGAAAAGTTAGCCATTCCAGCGTTTAAAAATTAAAGAGGTATTTACGCCACCAAAAGCAAAATTATTATTCATAACATAATTGGTTTGGATTTCTCGTCCATCGCCACGGATATAATCCAACTTGCCGCAACGCTCATCAATATTTTCCAAATTTAGCGTCGGAGCAAACCAACCGTCGCGCATCATTTCAATAGCAAACCAAGATTCCAACGCACCGCATGCTCCCAACGTATGGCCTAAATAACTTTTTTGCGAACTAATCGGAATCTTACCGAATACCGCTTCGGCAGCCAAGGTTTCTGCAATATCCCCTTGTTCGGTTGCCGTGCCGTGGCCATCCACATAACCGATTTGAGAAGGTTCGATTCCCGCATCTTTTAATGCCAACTCCATACAACGTTGCATGGTTTCTTTTTGCGGACGGGTGATATGACTACCGTCGCTATTGGCTCCATAACCGACAATTTCCGCAATAATATTCGCACCACGTGCAAGGGCGTGCTCTAGTTCTTCTAACACAAACATACACCCGCCTTCACCGATCACTAATCCGTCACGCGCCGTATCATACGGGCGAGGAGTTTGTTTTGGGTTCTCATTGTTTCTTGTTGCAGCATAGAGCGTATCAAAAATATACACTTCTGACGGGCAAAATTCCTCGCTACCGCCAGCTAACATAGATGGAATCAGGCCGTATTTAATCGCTTCATAAGCATAACCGATCCCTTGGCTACCGGAGGTGCAAGCACTTGAAGTCGGAATGACCCGGCCTTTTAAACCAAAGAAAATTCCCACATTCGCAGCAGTGGTATGCGGCATCATTCGCACATAAGTATTGGCGTTAAAATTATTCGCTTCTCCGGTCATTAATAATTCACCAACATCGCGAATGTCTTGGGTACTGCCGGTTGATACTCCGCAAGCCACTCCCATTCTGCCATCCTGAAACTCAGGCTTGATTACACCATTTTCCAGCAAACCGGCATCTGCCAATGCTCGCTCTGCGGCATCAACGCATAGTTGTGATACTCGTCCCATACTGCGTAGTTGTTTTCTCGTCCAGTGTGCGGGCGGAGTATAATTTTCAATCGGCGCACCAAGACGGGACTCCAAATCTAGATAAAGCCCGTTCCAATCCATTTTCCGCACTGCATTTTCTTTTTTACGGAAAGCTGCTCTAATTTCGGCCCAAGTGCGGCCAAAAGCAGTAATGCCACCAATTCCTGTTACAACGACTCGCTTCATTTATTCACCTTTAAAAACTCTTCAAAAACCGACCGCTCTTTTGTGCTACACTAACATAAACCGCCATTTACCGCTATGACCTGACGGGTAATATACGCCGCCTTTTCGTCCATTAAGAAATTCACTGCATGCGCCACTTCTTCCGGATCACCCATTCTTCCCATCGGCACACCTTTCAAAATTTCTTCAATCGGCACATTCTCATCCACAATGTCCGTATCAATTAAACCGGGAGCGACACAATTCACCGTAATTTTTCGCTTAGCCAGCTCGATTGCTAATGCCTTCGCCGCACCGATCAATCCTGCTTTGGAAGCACTATAATTAACTTGTCCACGATTACCGATCAATCCGGAAACCGAGGTAATACACACGATTCTACCCGCTTTACGACGACGGATCATCGGCATCATAATCGGGTGTAACACATTATAAAAACCATCCAAATTAGTGCGTAGAACCTGATCCCAATCTTTATCTGTTAAGGCAGGAAAAGCGTTATCGCGGGTCAAACCTGCATTCAGTACTACGCCGTAATAAGCGCCGAATTGTTCTACATCAGCTTCCAATTTGGCTTTACATTCTTCTCTATTACTAACGTCAAACTGCAATACTCGCGCATTTTTACCTAAATTTCTGACCGCACTTGCAACTTCTTCCGCTTCTTCAATACGGCTACGGCAATGCACCACGATATCAAAGCCCGCACGCGCCAAATTTAATGCAACCGCTTTACCTATACCGCGGCTTGAACCGGTCACCAAAACACTGTTTGTCATTTGCTTTCCTCATCATCTTTCGGACAAAATAAATTTAATGCTCCTTCAAGAATTAGTTTGTTTTGGTTTAAATCAATCAACTGACAATCAAATACACCAAACCCACTCGCGTCTTGAATAGATTTTTTCACTTTAATCTGCAAATTGGTGCCTATAGGAATTTCCTGACTGTAAACAAATAATTTACGCGAACCAAGCAAATATCCCAAACGGATCGGCTCATCGGCTAAAACCGACATACAACCTGCCCAAGCAGCAACGCCTTGAGCTAAAATCTCAATTCCTGCAACCGTTGCCAATTTACCGTTTTTAATCAAAATGTTATTTTCTCGCACGGTCATTTCGGCAGTTAAATAATCTTCTGCATATTCCGTTACGTAATCTAACAATATCATATCACCGCTATGCGGAAGCAGAGATGCCACATCATAAATAGGGCAGACTAGCTCAGCCATTATTCTCTCCCAAAATTAATACCGCATTATTACCGCCAAAAGCAAAAGAACTGCTCGCACCAATGCGAGTCCCTTGATTCCAATGACAATTTTCATCGGTTAATAAAATCGACGGTAAATCCGGATC
>CAJPST010000071.1 GCA_905373425.1 uncultured Mesocricetibacter sp. | reverse complement strand
CTCCTGCAACGACATTACACGTGCACCGGATTTAGGAATAAATACTTGTGGCTCGGTAAAAAGATTGCCACCATTTTGTTCGGCATAAATTGCATTGAATCGGTTAGCAATATCTCTCGTAATTTCAAGATGTTGCTTTTGATCTTCACCTACCGGCACTTGGTTTGTTTGATATAACAGAATATCTGCCGCCATTAACACAGGATAAGTAAATAAGCCCACATTGATATTTTCTGAGTGGCGTGCCGATTTATCCTTAAACTGTGTCATCCGCCCCATTTCTCCGTAATAGGTATAACAGTTTAAGATCCAAGCAAGCTGCGCATGTTCGGGAACATGAGATTGGATAAATATTGTGCTTTTATTCGGGTCAATGCCACAGGCTAAATATAATGCCAATACATCCAACGTAGCTTTGCGTAACGCGACTGGATCTTGGCGCACAGTGATTGCGTGTAAATCCACAATACAGTATAAACATTCGTAATCATCCTGCATTTGCGCAAATTGGCGTAATGCACCGAGATAATTTCCAATCGTCAATTCGCCCGAAGGCTGCACACCACTAAATACAACGGGTTTTGTCATGCTGTTTTCCTTTATTTTATTTAAATCTCTAAAATAATTTATTCACTGTCCAATAAAAGTGTTAAAACTGTCTGTTCGTTCTTACGGAAGTTATTGTAAAAGTCGGATTCAAAAAATATCATTTTTTATAACCGCACTTTCACACTTCTTATTACGGTGGAATCAGACAATATTAAGAATTTCGGCAAAATCATCAAACACCCAATCCGGCTGCGCCTCAGCAATCGGGATATTGTAATTATAACCGTAAGTTAAACCGACTGCCGGGCAGCCTGCGGCATGTGCCGCCAGAATATCATTTCTAGAATCGCCTACGAACAGCATTTGGCGCGGATATACGCCAAATTTGCCACAGAGATAATACAGCGGTGCCGGATGAGGCTTGATCGCCGGTAGTGATTGTCCGCCGAGAGTTTCACTAAACAAATGGTCGATTCCGAACGCCTGCAAGACGGGTTGAACGTGTTTGGTCGGTTTATTGGTTACCACTGCTAAAATAAAGCCTTGAGCACTCAGACGTTCCAGTGTTTCTTTTACATTCGGATATAAGCGGCTGACATTACACAGGTTTTCACCATAATAGAAGTTGAAACGCTGTTTTAATGTACTGATTTGCTCTTCAGTCAAGGTTTTCCCTGACTGTTCTGCTGCCCAGTTTAATGCTCGGGCGATTAAAATATCCGCACCGTTACCAATCCAAGTTAATACTAAATTCTCAGTTGCCTGTGGTAAGCCAAATTCCCGTAAGGCGGAATTTACGGATAATGCTAAATCGGGTAGGCTATCGACCAATGTGCCGTCAAGGTCAAAGCCAATTAATTTAAATTGAGAAGCCATTATAATTTCACCGTTGCCAATTGTTGACGCATTTCATCAATCACTTTTTGATAATCAGGCGCATCAAAAATCGCCGAGCCGGCCACAAACATATCTGCTCCTGCCGCCGCAATTTGCGCGATGTTATTTACTTTTACACCACCGTCCACTTCAAGGCGAATATCAAAACCGCTTTTATCAATTAGTTGACGTACTTGCCGTAATTTTTCAAGAGTAGAAGGAATAAAAGATTGTCCGCCGAAACCGGGATTAACTGACATTAATAAAATAATATCCACTTTATCCATCACGTAATCTAAATAACTCAACGGTGTTGCCGGGTTGAATACTAAACCGGATTGACAACCGCTATCACGGATTAGCTGTAAAGTACGGTCGATATGTACTGCGGCTTCGGGGTGAAACGTAATGGAAGTCGCTCCTGCTTTAGCAAAATCCGTTACTAAACGATCCACCGGGCTTGCCATTAAATGTACGTCGATTGGGCAACTAATGCCATAGTCGCGCAAAGATTGACAAATTGGCGCACCGAAAGTGAGATTCGGTACATAGTGATTATCCATTACATCAAAATGAATCAAATCCGCACCACACTTTATCACTTTTTCAACGTCCTCTCCCAAACGGGCAAGATCAGCGGAAAGAATAGAAGGAGCAATTAAATAAGGTTTCATATCGACTTCCTCAGTTGCAATAAACGATAACTCGTAGTGTACTACTTTATCACCTAAGAGTTAAGTATAGATGATGTTTGTCGACTCTTAAAAAGAGCGGTCAATATTCAAAGAGTTTCAGAATTGGTAGGGTCTGACGACGGGAGTTCGTAAAAAATTCACGTTTTTAGCAATGCCCTTAGCAAAATCGCCAGGGCGCTGTGTGAAAAGCGAAAAATTACGAAATTTCGTTTACAAATAATCGGGACGGCTGGCTAATGCCCAAATTTCAGGTGGTTCGATAACAAATTCTCCGATCAATACCCGTTTACTGGCTTTAATCATTGCCGTTGCCATCATTGGTACCGGTAGCCGCATTTCTTTTTTGGCTAAGCCTAACTTGGAGAATAAGCCGCTTTTCTTTGTTTCCGATGACGATTCCAGTTTAGGTGCATGGAAAATCTGTATTTGCCCGAAATTTAAGGCTTTTACAGCTTCTTCCAGCTCCCATTTTATTTTAAGGAACCCTTTGGCTTTCGGCATTACCCCTTCACAAGAAAGCAAAATATAACGTGAAACATAATTTTGACGTGCAATTTCGGCAAAAAGATATTGATAGTCAAAATCTACTTTACGTTGTTCTTCTTTATTACCTGCTTCGCGCCCTGCACAACCCAAACAGGAATAAAATACATCTCCCCTTACCAAATCGCGCCATTGGCTCGGGTTATCAAAATCAATGGTATGGATAGTCAATTTAGGATGATAAAAATCAATATGGCGTCTGACAAAAATATCCACTTGAGTAAATCTATTATCATCCAGTAACTGTTGAACGATTTCCGTTCCAACTGCGCCTGTGGCACCAAGAACCAATGCTTTCATACTTAAAACCTCACAAACTAGGCTATATCGGATCTTCACCTCATACAGAATAAGGCAAGCTAAAAAACGGTTTTGTTTTTAACCGCATTTTTTGAGTGCCCCTATTTTACATTCAAATTAGCTCTAATAGCAAAAGTTAACTGTTCGCAATATTATATAAAGTATACAATTTCTCGTTTATTAATAAGTATTCTAAATTCAAATCGGAAAACAAGCTAAAAACCAACCGCACTTTCTTTGTATCCTAAAAATTTGAGCCCCGTACAATTTAGGGCTCAATATTTAATATTAGGTTTGGTTTACTCTACGTTTTCGAGAAGTGGGTATAGGCTATCTAACCCCATACACCACAATGGTTTTACCATGGGCGGAGATGAGATTTTGATCTTCTAACATTTTAATTATACGCCCGACGGTCTCGCGTGAACAACCAACCATTTGCCCAATTTCTTGACGGGTAATTTTAATTTGCATTCCTTCCGGGTGGGTCATAGCTTCCGGCATTTTTGCGAGATTAAGCAACGTTTGTGCAATACGTCCCGTTACATCTAGGAATGCCAGGTTGCGAACTTGACTTGAAGTATGTTTTAAGCGACGAGCCAACTGAGAGCAAAGCAACATTAAAATTTCAGGATTGACTTGAATCAGCTGACGGAATTTTTTATAGGAGACTTCGGCAATTTCGCAGGAATTTTTCACCCGCACCCACGCAGAACGGGTTTGTCCTTCTTCAAATAGACCCGCTTCACCAAAAAATTCACCTTGTCCCAAATAAGACAAAATCATTTCTCTACCATCCTCATCTTTCACCATTACCGCCACCGAGCCACGGATGATGTAATACAATGTTTCCGCCTGTTCTCCGAAGTGAATAATGGTGCTTTTAATGGGATATTTATGAATATGACAATGTGACAAAAACCACTCTAGTGTGGGATCCATCGTTTGTGTTACAGCTTGATTTTGTTCTTGCATAAAAGCCTCTGATATGCGGCGACACATTAAGTGCGCATTCTTAAAAATTCCATTTTATCTTTAATATCAATGGACTCATGTAATTCGGACCAAATAATAACCGCACTTCCGTTATGAATTTTTGCTAATAAGTTATCGGTTTTTTGTGCCAGAGAAAGCTCTTCGGCACCATAGTCGGTTCCTTCACGTAAGATAAAACTTTCAGCAATATTGCGCAAAGTTTCTTCATTTAATTCTTGCCACGGAATAATCATATTTGTACCCTAATTTAGCAAATTATGCAAATAAGGCTTCAATTAAGCGCCATTGTTGCTCGAACCCCTGATTCGGCGTGTGGCGGAAGTTGGTACGCACATAACGCATAAACTGCCCCTCGCATAGCGTAACCAAATAAGTGGCAATTGTGCGTTCATCTACGCTAAAGCTACGATTTTCCCGTCGCTTACGCATTTGCAAAATATTAAAAAACTTCATTTCCAACCGATCAAAGAATTGTGCCACACGAGCCTGTAATTTGGCTTCTTCAAACATTAAGGCATGTCCGGTTAGAATTCGCGTCATACCCGGATTTTTGCGTGCAAAATCAAAGATCATTTGCAAAATATCGCGTATGCGGTTTGTCGTACTGATTTCTATTGTACTTGCTTGATCAATACGGCTGAAAAGATTAGCTTCAATATTATCCAGCAAAGCCTCAAACATTTTGGTTTTACTTGGAAAATAGCGGTATAACGCCGCTTCGGAAACGCCGACGGCCTGTGCTAAACGTGCCGTGGTCATACGTTCCATTCCACGTTCTGAATGCAACATATGGGTTAACACCGTCAATACTTGCTGACGGCGTTCTTTTACTGTGCGTTTTTCGATTTTAGGCACTTTTTTTTGCGGTACAATTTCTTCTACCGCTTCAATGGCCAATTGTTCTACCATAATTATTGTTTACCCGAATGACCAAACCCACCTTCACCTCGATCGGTTTGTGTAAATTCTTGCACGATATTAAATTCTGCTTGCACAATAGGCACAAAAACTAACTGCGCAATGCGATCGCCTACAGCTACATGAAACGTTTCTTCTCCGCGGTTCCACATGGAAACCATTAGAGGCCCTTGATAATCCGAATCAATTAAACCGACGAGATTGCCTAGCACAATGCCATGCTTATGGCCTAAACCGGAACGCGGCAGAATTACAGCCGCCAAATTTGGATCGGCAATATAAATCGACAACCCCGTTGGAATCAACTTGGTTTCCCCAGGTTGAATATCAAAATCTTCCTCTGTCAATGCACGTAAATCCAACCCTGCGGAGCCAACCGTAGCATAAGCCGGTAGCGGAAATTCCGTGCCGATACGCTGATCTAAAATTTTTACATCTATTTTCTTCATTTATTATCCTCATTTTATTTAGCAAATAATGCTATTTTTATTGTTTTGGGTTGTAATGCCGAACAATTTCATTCACTAAGGCTTGCGCTAATTCCAATTTATCCGATAGGGGTAACCGTTTATCACCATTACGCCAGAATAGGTGCAATGCGTTTTGTTCCGCATTAAACACTTGTCCGTCGGATACGTCGTTGGCACAAATAAGATCTAAGTTTTTACGTTGTAATTTATCCTTGGCATATTGTGCAAGATTTTCGGTTTCTGCCGCAAAACCGACAGTGAACGGGCGGTTTTCGGTTAAATGTCCGACATCAGCGATAATATCGGGATTTTTGATTAATTTAAGAGAAATCTCATCGCCTGATTTTTTGATTTTTTGAGGAGCGATTTCTGCTATTCGATAATCCGCAACTGCGGCACACCCAATAAATATGTGGGTTTTAACCGCATTTTCGAGAGCAGTTTGCCACATCTCCTGTGCAGAAATCACATCAATACGTTGAACATTGGCCGGTGTCGGCAAATTTACCGGTCCACTAATCAATGTCACATTTGCACCTCGTTCAGCAAAGGCTTGTGCGATGGCAAAGCCCATTTTCCCTGAGCTGTGATTACTGATATAACGCACCGGATCAATTGCTTCTCTTGTAGGACCGGCGGTAATTGTCACAGTTAGGCTTGTTAAGTCTTGTTGGGTAGCTGAATTGGCTGAAAGTGCGGTCGGAATTTCGGCCAAAATCTCATGTGGTTCAGACATTCTCCCGAAGCCTACATCGCCACAAGCTTGTGCACCACTGTTAGGACCGATGAAATGAATGCCTCTCATTTTGAGCGTGTGCAGATTCTGTTGAGTTACTTGTTGACGATACATTTGCTGATTCATTGCCGGCGCAAGCAAAATCGGAGCAGGGGTGGCAAGACAAAGCGTAGAAAGCAGATCGTTTGCCATGCCCACTGTTAAACGAGCAATAAAATCCGCACTGGCGGGAGCAATCACGACTAAATCTGCCCATTTCGCCAGTTCGATATGCCCCATGGCCAACTCCGCCTGTGTATCCAATAAGGATTGCGCAACGGCGTTACCTGACACCGCTTGCAATGTTAGCGGGGTAACGAATTCCGCTGCGGCAGGCGTGAGTACGATACGCACCTGAGCTTCTGCTTTGCGCAATAAGCGAACCAGTTCAATTGTTTTATACGCTGCGATGCCGCCGGTAATTCCAACAACAATATGTTTGCCCTGAAGATTTTGCATTGTTAGCTCTTAATCACATTTCAAAAGTGCGGTCATTTTACTGCATATTTTGTAAAATTTCATGGGACAAAAAAGTTATTTTTGCGATCTTAGTTCCAAAATAAAGAGGAAGAATTTCCCCTCTCATCGGAATTACCACATAGTTTATCCTTAACTTATTGAGATTACAGGAAAATGGAAGTGCAAGAAGCGTCTTTAATGCCACGCGAGAAGCTACTTAAATTTGGTGCGGCTGCACTAACGGATCATGAATTGTTAGCTATTTTTTTGCGTACCGGGATTAAAAATTGCCCTGTAATGCAATTATCACAAGAAGTCTTACAACATTTTGGCTCGCTCCGCGCGCTTATTTCTGCTGAACAGCAACAATTTTGTGCGTTCAAAGGTATTGGCATCACTCAATTTATTCAATTGCAAGCTTGTACAGAAATGACCAAGCGTTATTTGCTCGAGCAGCTCAAAATTAATCATGAATTCACCAGTTCGGAATATGTTAGAATGTATCTGCAAACAGAGCTCGAACAGCGGGAACGGGAAATTTTCATGGTGTTGTTCTTAGATAATCGCCATCGTTTGATTAAGCAGGAAGAAGTGTTTCTTGGCACTATCAATTCAGCGGCGGTTCACCCACGTGAGATTATTAAAAGTGCGTTATATTGTAATGCCGCCGCCATTATTTTGGCACATAATCATCCGTCCGGTGTTGCCGAGCCGAGCGTTGCGGATAAGCAAATAACCGAAAAAATTAAACAATCCGCAGAATTGATGGAAATTCGCCTATTAGATCATTTTGTAATTGGTAAGGGATGTTATTTTTCGTTCTGCGAAAACGGGTGGTTATAAGGGTTTTGACTTGAGTTCGCCTTTGTTTGCGAAGATTTTGTCTTTTATCTGTACTTTTCACTTGAGAATAGCAAATAAAGTCAGTATAATTCACGACCTTTAATATAGTAAGCGGGTCGGAGATTGCGACCTGACGAGGTGGCTCGCAGAATTTGTTGCTAAAACGCATAAATTTTGCAACAGTCCGAACCGTAAGCTCGAGCTTAAATTAATTATTGGAGATTATTATGTCTAGAGTCTGTCAAGTAACAGGCAAGCGTCCGATGGTTGGGAACAACCGCTCGCACGCAATGAATGCGACCAAACGTCGTTTTCTTCCTAACTTACACACTCACCGTTTCTGGGTTGAGAGTGAAAAACGTTTTGTCACTTTGCGTTTAACAGCGAAGGGTATGCGTATTATTGATAAAAAAGGTATTGATGCAGTTTTAGCTGACATCCGTGCCAATGGTGAAAAGATCTAAGGAGCTAAACAATGGCAGCTAAAGGCGCACGTGAAAAAATCCGTTTAGTTTCAACTGCGGATACCGGTCATTTCTATACAACCGACAAAAACAAACGTAATATGCCGGAAAAAATGGAAATCAAAAAATTTGATCCGGTTGTACGTAAACACGTTATCTATAAAGAAGCTAAAATTAAATAATTTGGCTAATAAATTAAAAAAGACCCGACTCTGTTCGGGTTTTTTTGTTGATGTTAAATACTAAACGACTACCATTAACCGGAGGGAAAATGCCTGAATTACCTGAAGTGGAAACAACAAAAAACGGGATTAGCCCTTATTTAAAAGGCTTTACTATTGAAAGAATTGTTGTGCGCCAACCGAAGTTACGTTGGCCTGTTAGCTCCGAATTAATGCAAATTTCTCAACAAAAAGTAACCGCACTTTCTCGCCGAGCTAAGTATTTAATTATTCATACGGAACAGGGTTATATCATCGGGCATCTTGGTATGTCTGGGTCGGTACGCATTGTGCCGCACAACAGCCCAATTGATAAACATGATCATCTTGATATTGTAATGAATAACGGAAAATTGATGCGATATAATGATCCCCGCCGTTTCGGTGCTTGGTTATGGACGACTAACCTAGAGGAATTTCATCTGTTTTTAAAGCTTGGCCCCGAACCACTTTCGGAGCAATTTAATGCCGATTATCTGTTTAATAAATCCCGCCAAAAAACCACTGCCATTAAAACATTCATAATGGATAACGCCATTGTAGTCGGAGTGGGAAATATTTATGCCAATGAGAGCCTGTTTTTGTGCGGTTTACATCCAATTAAAGCAGCGGGCAAGCTCACTAAAGCTCAATGCGAATTGTTGGTTTCTACCATTAAACAAGTGCTTTCCAACGCTATCGAGCAAGGCGGTACGACGCTGAAAGATTTTTTACAGCCCGACGGCAGACCGGGTTATTTCGCCCAACAGTTACTGGTTTACGGTAATAAAGATAAGCTTTGCCCAAAGTGCGGTACAAAAATAGGGAGTTTGGTTATCGGGCAGCGGAACAGTTTTTATTGCCCGAAGTGTCAGAAAAAGTGAGAGCATAAGAAAAACGTGCACTCATAAAGTGCACGTTGTGGTGTTAAAAGAGTTGTTTTTATATAATAAAAAAACGTAAAAATAATACCCTTCGTAATCCATTGATTGTGCGTTTGATACTTTCGTTAATTCATTCTAAATTAGATCATTGGCAGGTGTAGTAAAACCTCTAGCCAAATCTATAACAAACGTCTGTATAGTTTGATACTGAGCAGAAAAATTATTGCCCCATAAAGCTAGCAAAGAAGCCTTTTACATTGCAAAGTGCAATTAATATTCCGCACGACCAAATTGTTGAACGTATCAAAGCGGTTAGCCTAGACAAAGATGCTCCGATCAACCTTTATTGCCGTAGCGGTCGTCGCGCAGAAGTTGCTCTGACCGAGTTGAAAAAAGCAGGCTACACTAATGTCACCAACCATGGTGGTTATGAAGACTTGCTCAAAAAAGGGTTGAAATAAACATTACCTGATCTAAAAACTCTGGACTTTTGTAAAATCCCCTAAATCTTCAATCGGAATATTTAGGAGATTTTTTCATATATACTTTCTTTCAATAAGCCGCTACATACCGGGTAAACACAATATTTCTGTACCGATGCGGAAGACTATAATCCCCAAAACTGCACACCATAGCCATGAAAAAGTCAGATAGCCTTTTATATCAAATTCCTAGGCCTTTTGAACAATAAAGTGCGGTCAGATTCGAAAGCATTTTTGAATCACTGTGATTTTGCCTTTTTATCCCACTAAAAGTGAAGTCATACTCAATGAGCCTGCAATCAAATTATCATTGAAAAACTCCACCTTTTCATCAGGCTCTCGTAGTGCCGCCACATACAAGAGTGGCAAATAATGATCAGGCGTTGGTACAGAAAGTGCCGCATTTTCGCCAAATTGCTCATAATGCACCAATTCCTCGTCATTTTGCGTGGTCATTGCGTGATTAATTTGATCACGGAACGCATACGCCCAATCATAGCCCGCACCGATTTGATCTATATGTTCCCAGCTTATCACTCTTAGATTATGCACAATGTTGCCGCTGCCGATAATCAACACGCCTTGTTCGCGTAAAGCAGATAACTTTTTCGCTAAATTGAAATGCCACTCTGCCGATTGCAAACGGTTAAGACTAAGTTGCACCACAGGGATATCGGCATCGGGATACAAAAACTTCAACACCGCCCATGCGCCATGATCAAAACCACGCATCGGATTCAGCTCGACATTTTCCGGCTGTAATAATGACCGCACTTGTTCCGCCAACTCAGGCGAACCGGGTGCCGGATATTGCACTTGGCTGAGTTCTTCAGGAAATCCGTAAAAATCGTAAATCATTTCTGGATATTCGCCCGATGTCACCTGCAAACGGCTACTGTACCAATGCGCCGAAATCATCAAAATCGCTTTTGGTTTGGCAAATTTTTGCGTAATCAGGCTAAGATTTTGGTTGAAAGGATTTTTCTTATCTAACACATTCATCGGGCTACCATGCCCAACAAACAATACAGGCATTTTTTTCATCATTTTCTCCTCAATATTTGATGAGGGGATTGTACGGATAAATTATTCAGCAATAAATCTTACTTCATGAACAATATATTTTCCAAATAGGAAACAATGAAATATTCTTTGGATTTACTACAAAATTAAAAAAGAGGTCGTCTGAAAGTAAATTTCAGACGACCTCCGATGGCGCAAGCGTCCACGCTTGTGCCAATTTTCCTAAGGATTAATCAATGAGCAAACGCCTTACCAAACCCCTCTTACGTTAGAAATGTCGCAGTATCCGGTGATTGCGTAATTGCGCCCTAAAATGCTCTATTTTCTTATTACGATAAAAAAGTGCGGTGAAAACTTACAATATTTAAGTTGGAAAAACGTACAGAAAAATGACCGCACTTTTACGCTAAAAATACACTGGCTTTATGCCACAAAAAACAAAGGGTCTGACATAACATCAGACCCTTTATCATTTTTAATTTTGGGGCTGTACTAGATAACGACTAAATCTTTCATTTAGATTAGAATGCTCAAATGA
>CAJPST010000070.1 GCA_905373425.1 uncultured Mesocricetibacter sp. | reverse complement strand
AAAGTTCGGAAGTATCAATACGCATAAAAAGGTTCCTTTTTGATTGAAATAAAATTCTTCTTAGTATATGCCCTATCTTAACCGATAAGCAAGCCTAAACTAAATAAGATGTTGGTTAATAACGCTAATAAAGACATTTGTGCCAACATCGGGCGTAGTAATAACGGATCTTTACTGCGATAAACGAACATTGCGTGCTTGGCAAGCAATGGTAAGACGATAATGAATAAAAAATCCGTCATATGTCGAAAACAAAGTAAAGCAAAGATTAAATAACACAAGGCGGCAAGGCCTAATAAAATACAATGATATACCCGCCCTTTATGGGCACCCAAACGCACTGCCAAGGTGTTTTTCCCTGCTTTAGCGTCTTGTTCAATATCCCGTAGATTATTGATATTTAACACTGCGGTAGATAAAAAGCCGCAGGCGGCAGCAGGGAATAAAATAGTAAAATCTAAAGAATGGGTTTGTAAGTAATAAGTTCCGCCCACCGCCAATAAACCGAAGAAAATAAAAACGGAAATATCGCCTAATCCCATGTAACCGTAAGGTTTTGTACCGACGGTGTAGGTTATTGCCGCCACAATCGCCAATACGCCTAATAATGAAAACGCTAGCAAATCGCCAATCGAGCGATATGCCGTAAAAATTAATAGTCCGCCCGACAACAACCCGGCAGCAACCAGCCATTTCAAGGCAGTTTTTAATTGTTTGGCAGAAATCGCCCCTTGCTGAATACCACGCAATGGCCCGATACGTTCAGCCGTATCCGAACCTTTTTGATGATCTCCGTAATCATTGGCAAAATTAGACAACACCTGCAACAGAGTTGCTGTCAGCAAGCACAGCAGCATAATCCCCCAGCTGAATTGGCCGGCTCGATATGCCAATGCCGAACCGGTTAAAATAGTCGCCAACGCCAGTGGCAGAGTTTTCGGCCGTGCGGTTTCAAGCCATATATTAAGGTTGTTAGTCGTCATAATTTCTACTTAAAAACTGACCGCACTTTTTGTATCATAATGCGGCACACAATAAAGTAGGTATTCTATCAATAGTTCATTGGAATTTTAAGGAAAATATGCCGATTCAACCCCTCACAATGCAACCTGTCGCAATTATTCATACACCGTATAAAGAAAAATTCTCCGTTCCGCGTCAACCAAACTTAATTCAGGACGGCACGGGCATTGTGGAATTGCTGCCGCCTTATAATTCACCCGAAGCGGTGCGTGGGTTGGAACAATTCAGCCATTTGTGGCTGATTTTTCAATTTGATAGAATTTCCGCCGGCAAATGGCAACCCACAGTACGCCCACCACGGCTTGGGGGAAATCAACGGGTCGGCGTGTTTGCTTCTCGTTCTACTCATCGTCCGAATCCGATCGGTTTATCCAAAGTGGAATTGAAAAAAGTGGAATGTTTTCACGGCAAAGTATTACTGCATCTAGGAGCGGTAGATTTAGTGGACGGCACTCCGATTTTAGATATTAAACCCTATCTCGCTTATGCCGATAGCGAGCCGGAAGCGCAATCAGGATTTGCCCAAGACAAACCGTTGCCTCGCTTGCAGGTTGAGTTCAGTATGCAGGCGCAAAGTGCGGTCAAAAAACTCGACAAAATCCGACCGCACTTTTCACGTTTTATTACCGAAGTGTTACAACAAGATCCCCGTCCGGCTTATCATCAGGGAAAAATATCTGAACGAATTTATGGCGTCACTTTATATGAATTCAATATAAAATTTAAAATGAAATCAGAGGGTTGCGTAGAAGTAATTGATATTGAAGAGGCTACCTAATTCAGTAATATTAATTAAATTGGCTTAGCATTCTCTGTTTTGCATAATAGGAGAGTGGAATAGTAGAAATAGCTAATTTATCAGATTTCTTAAGAACCTGATGAGAAAACTAAGTTTTTATTAGGTTTGCTATCAGGTTCGGTTTCAAATTGTTAAAGCGTAATTTCCAGTTTGTCATATGCACGGAAGGCTTTTTCCAGTGCTTTTTCTACTGAAATATCGCGGGCTAAAATTACTCCCATGCGACGGTGTCCGTCCACTTCGCCTTTGCCGAATAAACGAATATTAGTATTCGGCTCGGTGAGGACATTTTCCAGATTGCCAAATTGCACCTGATTGGATTTGCCTTGCACTACAATGGCTTTGGAGGCGGATGGGCTGATCAAATTAATTTCAGGAATCGGTAATCCTAAAATTGCACGGGCATGTAGGGCGAATTCGGATAATTCCTGTGAAATAAGCGTCACCATGCCTGTATCGTGTGGGCGTGGTGATACTTCGTTGAAAATAACCTCGTCACCGCAAACAAACATTTCCACTCCGAAAATTCCACGTCCGCCAAGTGCGCCGGTGATTTTTTCCGCAATATGCTGTGCTTTTTGTAATGCAACATCAGACATCGCCTGTGGTTGCCAGGATTCTTGGTAGTCGCCATTTTGCTGACGGTGGCCGATAGGGGCGAGAAATGAAGTTCCGCCGATATGGCGTACTGTGAGCAGGGTAATTTCATAATCAAATTTTACGAAACCTTCCACAATAACCCGCCCCGCTCCGGCGCGTCCCCCTTGTTGCGCATAATCCCAAGCCTGTTGAATATCTTGTACCGATTTCAACACGCTTTGTCCATGACCGGAAGAGGACATAATCGGTTTCACTACGCAAGGAACTCCGATTTTTTTCACCGCACTTTTGAAGTCGTCAATGTTATCCACGAAAGCATAATCGGAAGTCGGCAAGCTTAGCTCTTCTGCTGCCAAACGACGGATGCCTTCTCGGTTCATAGTGAGTTTGGTCGCTTTAGCGGTTGGGATCACGTTAAATCCCTCTTGTTCCAATTCGACCAGAGTATCCGTTGCAATTGCTTCAACCTCAGGCACGATGTAATCCGGTTGTTCTTTCTCTACCAATACCCGCAAAGCATCGCCGTCCAGCATAGAAATAGTGTAAGCACGATGTGCCACTTGTTGAGCGGGAGCATTTTCATAGCGATCTACGGCGATCACTTCTACGCCTAAACGTTGCAATTCGATCACCACTTCTTTGCCTAGTTCACCCGAACCGAGTAGCATGACTTTGGTTGCGTTTGCTGTCAACGGCGTACCGATGGATGTCATAACATATTCCCTTTAATAAAAGTGCGGTCAAAAATTAGTGAGAAATTACGGATTGAGTAATTTTTCGTCTAACAATAATTCTTCGTTTTTATTGATGCCGATACCACGTTCAATCACGTGCTGTGCGGTTTTTTGCGCATCTTCCAGTGAGTGTTCTTTATAAGAACCGCATTGATATACGTTTAATTCGGGAATTTGACTTTGATCTTTAACCGTTAATACATCATGCATGGCTTTCAACCAAGCATCAGCTACTTGTTGTTCATTCGGTGTGCCGATAAGCGACATATAAAATCCGGTGCGACAACCCATCGGTGAAATATCAATAATTTCAACACCATCGCTATTGAGATGATCACGCATAAAACCGGCGAATAAATGTTCAAGCGTATGAATGCCATTTGGTGACATAATTTCTTTATTCGGACGGCAGAAACGTAAATCGAATACGCTGATAATATCACCCTTCGGTGTGGTCATTGTCTTTGCAATGCGCACTGCAGGGGCTTTCATAATGGTGTGGTCAACTTTAAAACTGTCTAATAACGGCATAATTTTTTCCTCTTTAAAAAAATTTTTTTAATTTGTTGAACTTTTCTGAAAATCGCCAGTCTGATATTACAAGCAACTTGCAGTTGTTTTAAATAAAAAATTGGTTCCTTAGGTTATATTCGCCGTTCCTTGTGGACGGCTTTTTTTTCGTTCATATTTTAGCATTTCATCAGAGAAATGTATAACCAATCACCAAATATAGCAGAAAAAGATAACGCAAAGTTTTGCCGATGATGATGTAAATTAGTGATGACAGCCAATTTAGTCTGAACCAACCCGCTACCGCGCAGAATAAATCTCCTACCACAGGCAGCCAGCTAAGCAGTAAGGTCAGCTCGCCGTATTGGGAAATCTTACTAAAAACCCACCGCACTTTTTTGTTGTTCGAATGACTAAAATCCGCTTTCGGAAACCAACGACCGACCCAATAAGTCGTTAAACTTCCCAAGCTATTGCCGATTACAGCGCTGAGTAATAACGCTAATATCGGTGCGGAAATATAATGTTCGGCGGGAAGCAAAATAGCTGCCGCTAATCCGACAAATACAATTTCCGAATTGCCCGGTAATACGGTCGCACTTAAAAACGCGCTGACAAACATCAATAATAGGCTGTGTTCTTGTAAAAGTGCGGTCAAAAAATCAAACATTTTGTGTGAAGAAGGTTTGTTGGTAATAGTTACGATCCTGCTCGTCAATTTGACGTACAACACGGCAGGGGTTGCCAACTGCAAGGCTGTTTGCGGGAATGTCTTTGCTCACTACGGAACCAGCACCGATAACTGCATTGTCGCCAATGGTTACGCCTCCAAGAATAACTACGTTGCCACCGACCCATACATTGTTGCCAATAACAATCGGTTTTGCTTGTTCCCAACCTTGGTTGCGCAATTCCGGATGAAGCGGATGCCCGACCGTGTAAAGGCTGACATTAGGTGCAAACATCACGTTATCGCCAATTTTCACTCCGCCGTTATCTAGAATAGTACAGTTATAATTGGTAAAAAAATTCGCGCCCACTTCAATATATTTGCCGTAATCGCAATAAAATGGGGAGTTAACTTGTGGTATGCCGACGGTTTTACCAAATATCTTTAAAATTAACCGCTCTTTTGTTGCTTTATCCGAAGGGCGGGTTAATACATTATATTCGTACAAAAGCTCTTTATTTTTTAGGCGAAGAGCTTGTAATTCCGTCTCATAAGGTTGATGGGCAAGCCCTGAGAGCATTTTGTCTTTTTCACTTAACATCGGTTAGCTTATGCTTTAAATAAACGGTTAATTCGCACGTCAAACACATCCATTCCGCCCGATAAGGCAGCCTGTACACCGAAATCCGCATCTTCAAACACAAGACAGTTTTGCGGTTTTACGTTAATTTTTTGGGCACATAATAAAAAAGTTTCCGGATCAGGTTTATGTTTAACCACATCTTCCGCTACTACAACCGCTTTAAAATAATCACGCAGAGCCAATCGATCAACTAGCATATCTGTCATAGCTTTATGCGATCCTGTTCCCAATGCTAGAGGTTTTCTTTCATAGTAGCGTTTTACAATATTTGCTGCCGGCAACAAGGAGGCTTCCTGCGGTAATAAATCCCAAGCGATCTCGCGTTTTAGCTTGATTACTTGCTCTAAAAAATGCAACGGCATTTCTGCCCGTTTCATCATTTCTATTGCAATCACCCGAACAGGCGCACCTCCGAGTTCATACATCACTTGCCCGTTTAGCGGATAACCGAAGTGGTTACCTACCATATGCCAAGCCTTAGCGTGAGTCGGCATAGTATCAATTACAGTACCGTCCATATCAAAGATTAGGCCGTCGTATTGATTGATTATGTTTTCATCTAACATGATGCATCCTTAAATTAAAAATTTTTGTTATTTTGCTACAAAATTGTGAATTATGCACTGTTTAACGTGGGAAAATTAGGTTAAAGTAAGTAGCATGACAATGGGTCATATTAGTCGGTGGGAGAATAAATGGATATCAATCAACGTCTAACGGACTTAGAACGGCGCGGCTTGGCGGATAAACCAACGATTGAAATCGTGCTACGGATTAAAAAACGTTTGTCCAATTACTGGCAGGCAGATGTCGGTACACCATTGGTTGGAACTCTGTTATTTCATTTGGCTTGTGCATTAGGAAGAATTCAACGGGGATATTCAGTTTCACCGTTATACAGAGAATTCATGAAAAAAATTGAAAGTGCGGTGCATTTTTCAGATATTTCCATGATTAATGCAGATTTAATGCGCTCTGTACCTTTTCCTGTGCCGGAAGAGGAACAAACTTATTTCTTGGCCAATATTTATTCACTGTTATTGGAACAGCCTTGGATTTTAGAAAAAATAAATTGTTATGAGATTGTAAATAAGGATAAGTAAAGGAAATTAAATGGCGCACCCGAGAGGATTCGAACCTCTGACCGCTCGGTTCGTAGCCGAGTACTCTATCCAGCTGAGCTACGGGTGCGTGAATTTGAATTGCATTCTTTGATTTTAAATAGATAGAGTAATATTTTAAATGGCGCACCCGAGAGGATTCGAACCTCTGACCGCTCGGTTCGTAGCCGAGTACTCTATCCAGCTGAGCTACGGGTGCACTGGTTTATCAATCGCCGATATGATAAATGGCGGTGAGAGAGGGATTCGAACCCTCGATGCAGCTTTTGACCACATACTCCCTTAGCAGGGGAGCGCCTTCAGCCTCTCGGCCATCTCACCGCAGTAACCATACCAACGGTTTGTGCGCAGTATAATACGTTTTCCTGTGAATAAGTCAATTTATTTTTGATGAATCATGGTTATTTTTACGTTGTTTGTCTGATTTATCTACAAAGTTCTGCTAATTCCGCTTTAATAAGGCCCGTAAATTTGCAATATTCGCAGCCGTTTTTTCCTGCTTCTGTTGTTCCGTCATTGGTGGCTTGTCACGTTCCCATTGTAGATCGTCCTGTGGTAGTTCTAATAAGAAACGGCTTGGTTCGGGTTTGATCAATTCACCGAACTGGCGACGTTCTTTACACAGAGTAAAGCATAAAGTTTGCTGTGCGCGGGTAATCCCCACATAAGCTAAACGTCTCTCTTCCGCTACGTTGTCCTCATCAATGCTGGTTTGATGCGGTAAAATGCCTTCTTCCATGCCAATCAAAAAAACATGGGGAAATTCCAGTCCTTTTGACGCATGCAGTGTCATCAGTTGTACCTGATTGGCTTCGTCATCGTCTTCACCGCGTTCCAACATATCGCGCAAAGTCAGGCGCGTAACTACCTGGCTTAAACTCATCGGTTCGTTGAATTCATCGCCTTTCAACATATCAGCGACCCAATCAAATAACGTTGCGACGTTTTTACTTTGCATTTCCGCTGCTTTCGCACTAGTGGCATATTCGTACAAATATTCTTCGTAGTGAATATCTGCGAGCATACGTCGCACAGCCTGCTCCGGCTCGGCACGTAGCAACTCATCGTTTAATTCCACCAACCAACGCGCAAAGCCTTGCAGGACATTATAGGCTTTCGGCGTAATACGCTGAATTAGATCGAAATCGAATACCGCTTCAAACAGGCTGATATGTTTTTCTTGTGCCAAAGTGCCGAGTTTTTCCAGTGTCGCAGTGCCTATTTCTCTCTTCGGCGTATTAACAATGCGCAAAAATGCCGCATCATCATCTTGGTTCACCAGCACACGTAAATATGCCATCATATCCTTGATTTCCACTCGTGAGAAAAAGGACGTACCTCCTGAGATTTTATACGGAATACGGTTTTGCATCAGTACTTTCTCCAACAAGCGAGACTGATGATTGCCGCGGTACAGCATGGCATAATCTTTATATTGGGTTTTATGCGTAAAGCGATGTGCGATCAACTCACCAACCACACGTTCTGCTTCATGCTCCTCATTTTTTGCTTCAATAATCTGTAATTTTTCACCTTCGCCAAGATTGGAAAATAGCTTTTTATCAAATACATGTTCGTTGTTATCAATCAGAATATTGGCGCAATGCAAAATACGGCGGGTGGAACGGTAATTCTGTTCCAACTTGATGACTTGCAAATTGGGGAAATCATCGCGCAAACGCACCATATTTTGAGGTCTAGCACCACGCCAAGAGTAAATAGATTGATCGTCATCACCTACCACTGTAAAACGCCCTCGCTGCCCGACTAATAGCTTAATTAGCTCATATTGGCTGGTGTTTGTATCTTGATATTCGTCCACCAACAGGTAACGAATTTTCTCCTGCCATTTCGACCGCACTTCTTTATTGTTTTTAAATAACAGCGTCGGTAACATAATCAAATCATCGAAATCCAACGCATTATAAGCACGAATTTGATTACTGTAGCGTTCGTAGCATTTGGCAAAGGTTTGGTACTTCTCATCACGAGCTTGAGTTAATGCCTGTTGTGGCATAATCAAATCGTTCTTCCAGTTAGAAATCGCCGACACTAGTTCGCGTAACAAATCCTTATCCTCTTGTAAATAATCCGCCGTCAGCTCTTTCAGTAATGCCATTTGGTCGTGTTCGTCGAACAACGTCATATTGGCTTTGAAACCTAATAGCTTATATTCACGTTTAATAATGTCAAAACCAAGAGTGTGGAAAGTGGATACAATTAATCCGCGACTTTGCTCCTTACCAATAGAATGAGCTACCCGCTCTTTCATCTCGCGTGCAGCTTTGTTAGTAAAAGTGACTGCTGCAATTTGTTTTGGCGAATAACCGCATCGTCCCACTAAATGTGCGATTTTATTGATGATCACCCGTGTTTTACCCGAGCCTGCGCCGGCTAGAACCAGACAAGGACCATCGGTGTATTCCACAGCCTGCTGTTGTTGAGGATTTAATTTCATCGATTATTCCTGTGACCACACATAAGGTAATAACGCGGTATCCAATACAAATGACAACGGTAAATCCAAAATCGGCAATCCCCATTTCTGCGCTTGTTGCCAATCATATTTGGTTCCCGCATAGGCACCATATTTATCTGCCGGATTTAGTAATTGTACAATGGTTCCGCAACCACTTAGAGTAAAAAGTGCGGTTAAAATAAAGAGTGTTTTTTTCATGGGCGCTAAGAATAATCAGATTTGTTGGAAATACAAGTAAATTTAAAAAATACCAAAAAATTATTCACAAGCTCACTATCTCGTTTATTCATCCATTCGGAGCTTTGACATAGCCAACGATCAAAAAATGTTGTTTGTTAACCGCACTTTTTCTTTTACGCCCAATAAAAAACCCCGTTAATTCAACGGGGTTATATTGAAGGAGAATTATAAATAGAACTTCTCAATAAAATTCAATTTATCGTCTAATTTCAATACTAACGGTTGGCCGGTTGGAATTTCAAAATCCATAATGTCGGCATCAGAAATACCGATAATGTGTTTTGCTAAGGCACGCAAAGAGTTACCGTGCGCTGTAACTAATACACGTTTGCCCGCTAATAATGCCGGAGCGATTTGGTCTTCCCAGAACGGTAGTACGCGTTCAAGAGTAATTTTGAGGTTTTCTGCATTCGGAATAACATCTGAAGGTAGGTTTGCGTAGCGACGATCATTGTGTGCGGAATTCGGATCTTTCGGGTCTAAATCCGGCGGAGAAATATCGTAAGAACGACGCCAAATATGGACTTGCTCGTCACCGTATTGTTCCGCAGTCGCTTTTTTGTCTAAGCCTTGTAATGCACCGTAGTGACGTTCGTTTAAACGCCAGTTTTTTACTTGCGGAATCCATAATTGATTAGATTCTTCCAACACGATATTACAGGTTTTGATTGCGCGGGTTAATACAGAAGTAAATGCAATATCAAATTCATAGCCCGCTTCCAATAATTTTTTACCTGCCGCTTTCGCTTCTTCCACGCCGCGCTCGGTTAAATTCACATCTCTCCAGCCGGTGAATAGGTTCTTAGCGTTCCATTCGCTGAAACCGTGGCGGATAAATACTAATTCCATAAAAAATCTCCTAA
This sequence comes from uncultured Mesocricetibacter sp., assembly GCA_905373425.1. Lineage (GTDB taxonomy): Bacteria > Pseudomonadota > Gammaproteobacteria > Enterobacterales > Pasteurellaceae > CAJPST01. The sequence continues at coordinate 1,390 of CAJPST010000070.1, read as the reverse complement.
TATATAAGTAAAAAAACTTCACTCTTTATAGCAAAAATTAGGTAGTTTTAAAAGCAGAAAGCGAATGTTTCCTGATCTTTCGCAAAAATAATGATATTATTTAGCCGCAAAAGAAATGAAATAAAGGAATATTGACGATGCCGTTGAGATTTTTTGACAAAATATCCCGAAAAACGACCGCACTTCTTATGTTCGGCATATTCCTTTTTTCTTCCGCACAGGCGGCGGAGCTTTCTGATATTCAAAAGCAAATTAAACTTCAAGAAGAAAAAATTGCAGCACAAAAACAGGAACAGGATAAGTTGCAATCCAACCTGCGTGATCAGGAAATGCAAATCAGCAACGCCTTAACCGAACTTCGTCAAACAGAAACGGATTTGCAGGAAACGCGCAAGATCATCAACGAAACCAATAAACAAATCAAACAGTTGGAAAAACAAGAGCAGCAACAAAAAGCCAAGTTAGCGAAACAAATCGACAGTATTTATCGCTCTGGCAATCCTTCCGCTGTGATTGAACATTTAATCTCTAATGATGCGCAAAAAGCCGATCGGATGAAGGTGTATTATCAGCATATGAATCAGGCGAGAATGGCACTAATTGCCGATTTAAAGGCGACCAGAGCGCAGCTTACCGAACAAAAAGACAGCTTGGCCACACAACAAAAATCCCAGCAATCCCGCTTACTTGAAAAAAGAAAGCAACAGCAGGATTTGCAAAAAGCCAGAAATGAACGACAAAGCACCCTAACCCAGTTAAACCGCTCTCTGACTCGCGATCAAAATAAACTGGAGCGCTTGAAAGCTAATGAAAGTGCTTTGCAGCGTGAGATCAATCGGGCGGAAAAAGATTCTAACGAGCAAGTGGAACGCGAGCGTGAAGCGTTGGCGCAGAAAACACAAAGAGAAGAACAGAAAAACAACAAGCCTTACGAACCAACCGAGCAGGAACAGCGCGCCACCCGACCGGGTAATGGCTTGCAGGGGAAATACGGCTATCCTGTGGCGGGTAGAATCGTTACTAAGTTCGGCTCGACTCAAGTTGGTGAATTAAAATGGAAAGGCATCGTGATTAATGCCAATGCGGGGGCACCGGTGAAAGCCATTGCCGACGGGCGGGTGATTTTATCCAACTGGTTACAAGGCTACGGCTTAGTTGTGGTGGTGGATCACGGCAAAGGCGATATGTCGTTATACGGCTACAACCAATCTGTTGCGGTCAAAACCGGAACGGTGGTGCGGGCTGGTCAAAAAATTGCTGAAGTGGGTAGCAGTGGCGGTCAGGGGCGTTCCTCGTTATATTTTGAAATCCGTCGTCAAGGCAACGCGGTAAACCCGTTGAACTGGCTGAAATGAGCAATTCGTTGTTTTCCAAAGTGCGGTCAAAATTT
>CAJPST010000069.1 GCA_905373425.1 uncultured Mesocricetibacter sp. | reverse complement strand
AGATAAAAGTGCGGTGGAAAATAATGCCGATTTTACAACACAGTTTATCAAAAAAGAAGAATGTTTAGCCTCGGAAATACCGGTTGCCTTAATTTATAACGGGATTTCGCACACGGTGATGATGTGTTCGCCACGAAATTTGGACGACTTTGCGCTTGGTTTTTCTCTTGCCGAAGGCATTATTGACAAGGTCTCGGATATTTATGGCATTGATATTGAACCGACCTGTCATGGTATTGAAGTGCATATTGAAATGGCAACCCGTTGTTTTGTGCGTTTAAAAGAGCTACGGCGTACTATGGCTGGTAGAACAGGTTGCGGCATTTGCGGTAGCGAACAGCTGCAACAGGTTACTAAAACCTTGCCGAAATTAGACCGCACTTTGCAACTTGATCTCAATTTGCTGGATCATTGTTCAGATAAACTCCATGCAGCGCAGGAGCTAGGTAAACTCACCGGTGCGACCCATGCTGCTGCGTTTTTCACCCCTATGGGTGAGCTGCTGGCGATTCGCGAAGATGTCGGCAGACATGTTGCTCTTGATAAATTGCTTGGCTGGCACGCCAAAGCGGGCAAGCCGCAGGGCTTTATAGTTGTTACCAGTCGTGCCAGTTATGAAATGGTACAAAAAACAGCCACTTGCGGGATCGAACTGTTGGCAGCGATTTCCGCTGCGACGGATTTAGCGGTAAAAATGGCAAGTGAAAGCCATTTAACTCTCATTGGTTTTACCCGCCAAGGAAGAGCTACCGTTTACAGCGGAAAAGAGCGGTTGATTTTTTGAGAGTTTTTTTACCATTATAGGATGGTGATACTAAAGCCATGTCTTCACTTTGCAAACCCACTACTTGGAGATGAAAAACACCCACGGTTATCAAAACCGTTATCATATTATAGTAATCAAAAGCGTTGTATTTCTCTGCTAAAATATAACGAATTAAATCATCACTTTACACCGGTTTAACAAATCCCTATAATTACCTGTAAATTTAACCAGATAAAATAATGATAATGGATATTTCAGAATTACTTGACGGGTTGAACGATAAGCAGCGTGAGGCCGTGGCAGCACCTTTGGGCAATTATTTGGTGTTGGCCGGAGCAGGGAGTGGTAAGACCCGCGTGCTGACACATCGGATTGCTTGGTTGATTGCGGTGGAGGGCGTATCGGAAGGCAGCATTATGGCGGTGACGTTCACGAATAAGGCCGCTGCTGAGATGCGCCATCGGATTGAGACAACATTGGCGCAACATTCGGCACATCGTTTATTTGGCATGTGGGTGGGAACTTTTCATAGTATTGCACATCGTTTATTGCGGGCTCATTATGCCGATGCAAATCTGCCGCAAGATTTTCAGATTATGGATAGTGAAGATCAGTTACGTCTGATGAAGCGTTTGCTCAAACTGCATAATTATGACGAAAAAATGTACCCTCCGAAGCAGGCATGTTGGTATATCAATAATAAAAAAGACGAAGGTTTGCGTCCGCAACAAATTGACGATATGAATGATCGTCAAGAAAAAGAATGGATCAATATTTATCGTATTTATCAAGATACTTGTGATCGAGCGGGTTTGGTTGATTTCGCCGAAATTCTGTTGCGCGCTTATGAGTTATTTTTACGCAAACCTTTAATCCTACAAACCTATCAGCGCCGTTTTCAGCATATTCTGGTAGACGAGTTTCAGGACACCAACCACATTCAATATGCCTGGATTAAGTTATTGGCAGGCAAAACCGGCAAGGTGATGATTGTCGGTGATGATGATCAGTCAATTTATGGCTGGCGTGGCGCACAAATTGAGAATATTCAACGTTTTCTGGATGATTTTGAACAAGTGCAGACTATTCGTTTGGAACAGAATTATCGTTCCACCGGTAATATTTTGACCTCTGCCAATCAATTGATTTCAAATAACAATAATCGTTTAGGTAAAAATTTATGGACGGAAGGCGAGCAGGGCGAACCTGTGGGAATTTATGCCGCGTTCAATGAATTGGATGAGGCGCTTTTTGTTTCGTCACAAATTAAAATCTGGCTGGAAGATGGTGGGAAATTACATGATTGCGCGGTGCTGTATCGTAGTAACAGCCAATCACGCGTGTTGGAAGAAGCCTTGATTCGTGCCCAGATTCCATATCGTATTTATGGTGGGATGCGCTTCTTCGAGCGACAAGAAATTAAAGATGCGCTTGCTTACCTACGTCTGATAGCCAATCGTCATGACGATGCCGCTTTTGAGCGGGTGATCAATACGCCGCCACGCGGAATCGGCGAGCGCACGTTGGAAGTGCTACGCAATATTACCCGTGAGCGTCAAATTACGTTATGGCAGGCAACACAAGTAGCAATCCACGAAAATAAATTGGCGGGCAGAGCGGCAACCGCTTTATTGCGTTTTACCGAATTAATTCTTTCGTTACAACAGGATAGCGAGGAAATGCCACTGTTCGCGCAGACTGATTTTGTAATTAAGCATTCCGGTTTATATGAAATGTATAAACAGGAAAAAGGTGAGAAAGGAGAAGTGCGGATTGAAAACTTAGAGGAATTGGTTTCCGCTGCGCGTGAATTTATCAAACCCGATGACGCGGAAGATATGACGGAACTCACCGCCTTTCTAACTCATGCATCTTTGGAAGCAGGCGAAGAACAGGCATCGCCTCATCAGTCTTGCGTGCAGATGATGACATTGCATTCGGCAAAGGGTCTAGAATTTCCACGTGTGTTTATGGTGGGCGTGGAAGAAGGGATTTTCCCAAGTTTTATGTCACTGGAAGAAGCCGGAAGACTAGAGGAAGAGCGTCGTTTAGCCTATGTCGGTATCACACGAGCCAAGAAAAAACTGACCATTTGTTATGCCGAAAGCCGTCGTTTATACGGCAAGGAAGAACGCCACCTTCCATCGCGTTTTATTAGCGAGTTGCCGGAGGAATGCATTCAGACTGTTCGTTTGCGCGGTACGGTGACGCGTGCTTATAATCAAAGTGCGGTCGGTTCTACGCCAATTCTATCCAATGATAACGGTTGGAAAACCGGGCAGAAAGTTCGGCATGAGAAATTTGGGCAAGGAATGGTGATTAACGTGGAAGGCACAGATAATAATACTCGTCTACAAATCGCTTTTCAGGGGCAAGGCATTAAATGGCTGATTGCCCATTTGGCGAAATTGGAGAAAGTGTAAGTTTATTGTTGCATTCACAATCATATGAAAAATCTGAAAAGGGCGGTCAGGTAATCCGATGATTAAAGGTATTCTGTTTTCTGTCAGCGCTTCAATATTATTTGGCGGAGTGTATTATTTATCGGTCGTATTGCAGCCGATTTCAGGCGAAGGCCTGTTCGGTTGGCGCACGCTTTTCACTTTTCCTTTTTTAATTCCAGCATTCTTTTTATTAAAACAGCAAAAGCTTTTTGTTGAATTTATAAAACGGCTTAAAAACGAACCGCACTTAATTGGTGTATTGCTGTGTACCTCTATCAATATGGGGGTACAAATGTGGCTGTTTTTATGGGCGCCCGTCAATGGTAAAGCAATTGAAGTATCAATGGGTTATTTGCTGATGCCGTTAGTGTTGGTATTAATCGGACGCTTTTTATATAAAGAACGTTTATCCACTATCAAAGTGTTTGCTGTGTTATTTGCCGCCTTGGGTGTGTTGAGCAAAGTTGTGCTGACGGGCGTTTTCTCATGGGAAAGTGCCTTGGTTTGCGTGGGCTATCCGGTATATTTTGCCATGCGTAAATCATTCAAAATTCTCCATTTCTCCAGTTTTATTATAGAGATGCTACTGCTTCTTCCTATTGCCGTTTATTTTGCTTGGCAAGTGGATATAGATTTTGCATTACAGCATAATCCGAAAATCTATTTCTGGCTTGTAGTGCTTGGAATCGTAAGCGGCGTGGCATTTACCCTTTATATGTTGTCTAGTCAATTACTGCCGATTAATATACTAGGATTGATGGGATATATGGAGCCTTTTGTGATGTTGGTAGTTTCCTTTATTATCGGTGAAGTGTTAGATAAAAATTCCTACATATTAATGGTATGTTTACTGATTGCGGTTTTATTATTGATATTTGATGGCGTAGCGGGAATAAAGGCTAGAAAAATGCGTAATATCGGTTGAATGAGGAGCATTATAAAAATACAGCCTGATAAACAATAATTTCATTAATTGACTATTGATTATCGTCGTCGGAAAACATACACTAAAGACCGTTCTCAACGGGGTGCCTTGTTTATAACAATGCTGAGAGAAACCCGTAGAACCTGAACTGATTAGTATCTGCGTAGGGATTTGAGAAAGCGTCAAAAAAAGATTTGACTGCGCTTGAATTCCTTTAATTTTAATTAAAGGATTTTTTTATGTTTAAATATAAAACACTGTTTTTTCTAACCGCACTTTCTGCTATCAACACCGGTTTTGCCAAACCGATTTCACTTAATATTTACGCGGAAGAATTTTTTTCAGCCGAATGGGGACCGGGACAAGAAGTCAAAACTCTGTTTGAACAAGCCCACAGTCAATGCCAAATCAACTACATCCCTTTTGATAGTCGTACCACCATGTTGAATCGCATACGCTTGGAAGGGGCTAAAACTAAAGCAGATGTTGTGGTCGGGTTGGATAATCATCAGCTAGAAGCTGCTCAAAAAAGCGGATTGTTCGCTAAAAATAACATAAATCTGACCGCACTTTCTTTACCTGTAGAATGGAAAAACCAAACCTTCCTACCTTATGATTTTGGGCAATATGCTTTTATTTATGATAAAACCAAGCTGCAAAATCCGCCGAAAAGCCTGAAAGAATTAATTGAACGTACCGATCTTAGAGTGATTTATCAGGATCCCCGCACCAGCAGCGTGGGACGAGGGTTAATTGTGTGGGTAAATTCTGTGTACCCTCCGGAGCAAGTCGAACAGGTCTGGCAGCAACTCGCCAAGCATACGGTTACAGTTGGTAAAGGTTGGTCGGAGAGTTACGGCGCGTTTTTAAAAGGGGAAGCGGATTTGGTGCTGAGCTATAGCACATCACCAATTTATCACTTACTAAACGAACAAAAAGATCAGTATGCCGCCGCAGATTTTGAAGAAGGCGCAGTATTACAGATAGAAACAGCGGCAAAAATTGCGGGGCGTGATAACCTCTGTGCCGATGAATTTCTGCAATTTTTAATTAGCCCGGCTGCGCAAAAAGTAATCGCACCTAAAAATGTGATGCTGTCAGTAATAGATACACCAATTGAAACGCATTTTGATGTATTAAAGACCAAACAAATGCAGATTAAAACCATTGATACCTCAACCTTAAACGATGAACGTTTAAAACAATGGATTGAGGTGTGGCAGGCTGCATTAACCAAATAATGATCAAGTTAATGCTTTCTCCGCACTTCCGCCTCCGTCATTACACGGGCGGCATTGCGGTCATCTTACTGCTGGTGGGAATTTATTTTGCTGCATTATATGCGGTGTTCTCTGCAGGTGGCAGTTCTCTTGGAAATAATGAGTGGCGAGATGGATATGTACGCCACCTCATTTGGTTCAGTTTTTGGCAGGCGGGATTATCGGCATTGTTGTCGGTAGGGATCGGCATTGTTTTTGCCCGTGCTTTGTTTTATCAGCGGTTTATCGGTAAGCAATGGTTGCTGAAAATCTTTTCCTTAACCTTTGTATTACCGGTATTGGTCGCAGTTTTTGGTTTAATTGGAATTTATGGTTCATCCGGTTGGCTAGCGAAGCTTATGGCTTGGCTTAATATTGCATGGCGTCCCGATATTTATGGCTTAAAGGGTATTTTAATCGCCCATCTGTTTTTTAATGTTCCTCTTGCTGCCCGTTTTTTCCTACAAAGTTTGCAAGCAATTCCATCTCAACAACATCAATTGGCGGCGCAATTAAATATTCGTGGTTGGCAGTTTATCCGCTTGATTGAATGGCCTCATTTACAACAACAGGTTCTTTCGGTTACAGCGTTGATTTTTATGCTTTGCTTTACCAGTTTCACTATTGTGTTAACCCTAGGTGGCGGTCCCCAATACACAACATTGGAAGTGGCAATCTATCAGACCGTCGTGTTTGATTTCGATTTAGCTAAAGCGGCATTATTTGCGCTCTTACAGTTTGCATTATGTTTTGTGTTATTCAGCATCGCTCATTTATTTGGAAAACCTGTGGAAACACCGATTCAAAGCCGTCAGCACTGGTTTGCCGAACAGCGAAGTGCGGTCAAAATTTGGCAAGTTTTTGTTATTACGCTGCTTAGCTTGTTTATTCTTTTACCATTGGTTCAAGTTGTGGTTTCTGCTTTGCTTTCCGATGCATTGTTCAGCATTTGGCAAAGCCCGCAGCTATGGCGGGCGATAGGTTATTCTTTCACTATCGCGCCTTTGTCGGCATTACTGTCACTCTTAATGTCTCTTGGAGTGTTATTATTAACCCGTCGTTTGTATTGGTTATATCACCCTCGACTAGCAGCGGGGCTAATTAATCTGAGCATGGTGATTTTGGCAGTGCCAACGTTAATATTGGCCATCGGTTTGTTTTTATTATTGCAGCAAACAGATTTCACCCGACTCCATTTATTGATTATCGTGGTCTGTTGCAATGCATTGGCGACAATGCCTTTTGTCCTGCGTATTCTCGCGTATCCGATGAATAATAATATGCTTTATTACGAGAAACTTTGTCAGTCGTTAGGCATTTCGGGCTGGCAACGTTTCCGCTTGATAGAATGGCATGGGCTGGCACAGCCAATCAGATATACTTTCGCATTGGCTTGCGGGCTGTCGCTGGGGGATTTCACCGCTATCGCGTTATTTGGCAGTCAGAATTTTACCTCGCTACCACATTTGTTATACCAACAGTTAGGCAGCTACCGAGGTGACCAAGCAGCGGTGACGGCATTGATTTTATTAACGGTATGTGTAGCGTTATTCGGTTTACTGGAACGAAATAAAAAGACAGAAAATGATTAAATTAGATAAAGTGGCGTTTCATTATAAACAAATGCCGATGTATTTTGATTTACATATTAAGATGGGAGAGCGTGTTGCTGTGGTGGGAGCTAGCGGTGCAGGGAAAAGCACGTTATTGAATTTAATAGCCGGTTTTGAATATGCCGATAGCGGAGAGATTTGGTTAAACGGTAAAAATCACAGCAAAAATCCACCGCACTTACGCCCTGTTTCTATGCTCTTTCAGGAAAATAATTTATTTATGCACTTAACGGTGCAACAAAATATTGCGTTGGGATTACAACCGAATTTAAAATTAAACCCACAACAGAATGAACAAGTCAAACAAGTGGCCGATGCGGTTGGTTTAGGCGAGTTTTTGACCCGATTGCCGACACAGCTTTCAGGCGGGCAGAAACAGCGAGTCGCTTTAGCGCGTTGTTTGTTGCGTGAACAACCGATTTTGTTGTTAGATGAACCGTTTTCTGCCTTAGACCCGTCTTTAAGGCAGGAAATGTTGCAACTGTTACAACAACTTTGTACGCAAAAAAATCTGACCGTTTTGCTTGTCACTCATCAGCCTGATGAACTGCAAGGATATGTTGACCGCATTTTAACCGTAGAAAATGGCAGGATCGTACAAGATTGTGCAGGCCAAGATTGAATGAAAAACGCTATAAAAAATGACCGCACTTTTATGCGTTGTTATCTATAGGAACACGGCGTAAACCGTTAAAAAGGAAATTTATTATGACTACGACAGTCCCGTTACAGATTTATTCACTCACTCCCCATCCAAGCGTGGAATATTGGTCGGTGTGTAAGGTTGAGGCCCTTTTTGAAATCCCATTTCTGGATCTGGTGTATAAAGCCGCGCAGGTGCACCGTGAGAATTTTAATCCGCGAGCTATTCAGCTTTCTACATTAATGTCAATCAAAACCGGTGGTTGCCCTGAGGATTGCCATTATTGCCCGCAATCGTCGCGTTATCAAACCGGGGTACAAAAGCAGGATTTGCTGGAAGTAGATGAAATTGTTGAGAAGGCTAAAATTGCTAAAGCTCGTGGAGCCGGCCGTTTTTGTATGGGAGCGGCATGGCGTGGACCGAAACCGAAAGATATGCAAAAAGTAACGGAAATTATTCGGGCGGTTAAAGCGTTAGGATTGGAAACCTGTGGTACGTTCGGTATGCTGGAAGACGGTATGGCGGAAGATTTGAAAAATGCAGGACTGGATTATTACAATCATAACTTGGATACTGCGCCCGAGCATTATCGACATATTATCGGTACGCGCGGTTTTGATGATCGTTTAAATACTTTGGGTAAAGTGCGCAAAGCCGGTCTGAAAGTGTGTTGTGGCGGAATTATCGGTATGAATGAAAACCGTAAAGAGCGGGCGGGCTTGATTGCTAGTTTGGCTAATTTGGATCCGCAACCTGAATCGGTTCCGATTAATCAGTTGGTGAAAGTAGAAGGGACACCTTTGGCTGATGCCGAAGAACTGGATTGGACGGAGTTTGTTCGAACCATTGCGGTAGCGCGTATCACGATGCCACGCAGTTATGTACGTCTTTCCGCAGGTCGGCAGGGAATGTCGGAAGAAATGCAAGCAATGTGTTTTATGGCTGGGGCTAACTCAATTTTCTATGGTGATAAACTATTGGTGACCGGAAACCCGGGTGAAGACGGTGATCAGTTACTCATGGCTAAATTGGATTTAGAACCTGAAAGTGAAGAAAATCGATACGTTCCGATGGATAGTTAAACAGGATGAAATATGACTAAAAAACATTCATTAGCAACAACTTTAGTGCATGCAGGACGTAATAAACGGGTAAGCCAAGGCAGTGTTAATCCGGTGATACAACGTGCTTCTTCGTTGGTTTTTGATAATTTGGCGGAGAAAAAGCAGGCTACGATCAATCGTGCTAAAGGCGCATTATTCTACGGACGGCGCGGCACATTAACCCATTTTGCGTTACAAGATTTAATGTGTGAAATGGAAGGCGGGGCCGGCTGTTATCTGTATCCGTGCGGAGCGGCTGCAGTAACGAATAGTATTTTGGCATTTGTTCAGAGTGGCGATCATATTTTAATGAGTGGTACTGCTTATGAACCGACCCAGGATTTTTGTACGATAATATTGAAGAAAATGGGGGTAGAAACCACCTTTTATGATCCAAAGTGCGGTCAAAAAATTGCCGATTTTATTCAGCCGAACACTAAGGTATTGTTTCTTGAAAGTCCGGGATCGCTTACTATGGAAGTGCCCGATGTTCCAGCTATAGTGAAAGCTGCGCGTAGTGTAAAACCTGAAATCGTGATTATGATTGATAACACTTGGAGCGCGGGAATTCTATTTAAAGCGTTGGAGCATGATATTGATATTTCCATTCAGGCGGGAACTAAATATCTAGTCGGCCACTCCGATGTGATGATTGGTACGGCAGTTTCCAATGAGCGTTGTTGGGAGCAACTACGCGAAAATTCTTATTTAATGGGGCAAATGGTCGATGCGGATAGTGCTTACACCACCGCACGTGGTATTCGTACTCTTGCCGTCAGATTAAAACAACACGAAACAAGCAGCATTAAAGTGGCACAATGGCTGTCTGAACAACCCGAAGTAAAAGCGGTCTATCATCCGGCGTTACCGGATTGTCCCGGACACGAATTTTTTAAGCGCGATTTTACGGGTTCCAGCGGGTTATTTTCCTTTGAATTGAAACAAAAACTTACGCAAGAGCAATTAGTCCGCTTTATGGATCATTTCCAATTATTTTCAATGGCGTATTCCTGGGGCGGTTTTGAATCCTTGATTTTGTATAACCAACCCGAAGACATTGCACGTATTCGCCCGAATGTGGAGCAAAAACCAACGGGAACGCTGATTCGTTTGCATATTGGTTTTGAGGATGTTGATGAATTAATTGCTGATTTACGAGCAGGTTTTGGCCGATTAAAGTAATTTGAGTGGAGTGAAAAATTTAAATAAAGGTTAATAAACGTATAGGAAATGTACTTTTTTGTGTTTTTTTTGTGACATACTTCAAATTTTAACCTGGTTAGACTTGATTAATAGTTCAGAATGTTGATACTAATAACGCTTATTTAGTATAAACTAAATGTTAGAACACCCAAAGTGCAAATTCGTTTTTGCACTAATAGCTTTACTATTTAACATTACTTAGAAGGACACAACTATGTATTCAAAAGATGTCGAAATTACAGCAGCAAATGGCTTACACACCCGCCCGGCGGCGCAATTCGTAAAAGAAGCTAAAGCCTTTGCATCTGATGTAACGGTAACTTCGGGTGGTAAAAGTGCCAGTGCGAAAAGCTTATTTAAGTTACAAACCCTAGGCTTAACGCAAGGTACGGTTATTACCATATCTGCCGAAGGTGAAGACGAACAGCAAGCAGTTGAACACTTAGTTGCGTTAATTCCGACACTGGAATAAGTTTGGTTAGCCATAAACCCCGTTTTTATCATTAAACAGATAGAAAGGGGTTTATGGCTATTTTGTATGTAAGTTATTAGTTCGGAAGGTTATATATGATTTCAGGAATTCCAGCCTCACCGGGAATTGTTTTCGGTAAGGCATTAGTGCTGAAAGAAGAGAAGATTGTCCTTGATACGGAAAAAATTAAGGATGATCAAATTGATGCCGAAGTCGCGCGTTTTTATGCAGGACGTGAAGCGGCAGTAGAGCAATTAACCGCAATCAAAGATCGTGCATTTCAATCATTGGGTGAAGAAAAAGCCGCGATTTTTGAAGGTCATTTGATGATTTTAGAAGACGAGGAGTTGGAACAAGAAATCATTGAGTATTTACGTTCCCATAAAGTCAATGCCGGCGTTGCAGCTAGCAAAATTATCGATCAGCAGGTGGAAATGCTGTCGGAAATTGACGATGAATATTTGAAAGAGCGTGCAGGCGATATTCGTGATATCGGTAATCGCTTAATCAAAAATATTTTAGGAATGAAAGTCGTCGATTTAGGGGAGATTGATGAAGAAGCGATTTTGGTTGCTTATGATTTGACCCCGTCCGAAACCGCGCAATTAAATCTGGATAAAGTGCTTGGCTTTATCACTGATATAGGCGGTCGGACATCTCACACATCTATTATGGCTC
>CAJPST010000068.1 GCA_905373425.1 uncultured Mesocricetibacter sp. | reverse complement strand
GCATTACAGAACATGATTTTTTGTTAAAATCTATCGAATTCTGTGTAGGGGTGACATCCTATGCAATCTAAACAACTTTCTTTTTTTAATTCGTCTAATAATAAACCTAAAATTCTGTCTCTGTTTTCAGGCTGTGGAGGCTTAGATTTAGGCTTTCACCAAGCTGGTTATGAAACCGTTTGGGCGAATGATTTTTCCCATTGGGCGTGTGAAAGTTTTCGTAAAAACATAGGTGATGTCATCGTAGAAGGCGATATTGAACAAATAGATCCTAACGATCCAACTATTCCCGATTGCGACATTATTTTAGGTGGATTCCCTTGCCAAGATTTTTCCATGATTTGGAAACAGCCGGGCTTAGAGGGTGAGCGTGGCAATCTTTATAAAAGCTTTTTACGTTTTGTAAATGCAAAAAAACCAAAAGTTTTTGTTGCTGAGAATGTGAAAGGTTTGTTGACTGCCAACAAGAAAAAAGCCATCCAGCAAATTATTACCGATTTTGAGAATTGTGGTTATTACGTTCAGGCGAAGCTGTATAACTTTGCAGAATTTGGTGTGCCTCAATTTCGTGAGCGTGTGCTGATTGTCGGGATACGTTTGGATACAGGATTTAATTTCCGTCATCCAGAACCGACACACAATGAAACTGGCGAAAATGGCTTAAAACCATATGTAACAGCAGGTCAGGCCGTATCTAATATTCCACAGAATGCCAGTAATAATGAATTGCTGAAAATCAGCGATAAAACACGTCGTATGTTGGACTTAATTCCTGAAGGTGGCAATTTTACCGATATTCCAAAAGATCATCCTTTATATGTAAAAGGTATGATTAGCCACGTTTATCGCCGTATGCACCGAGACGAGCCATCAAAAACAATTATTGCAGCCGGTGGTGGTGGTACTTGGGGCTATCATTTTCCTGAACCGCGAGCCTTCACTAACCGTGAGCGCGCAAGGTTGCAAAGCTTTCCTGATGATTTTGAATTTGTTGGCTCAACAACAGAAGTGCGTCGTCAGATTGGCAATGCCGTTCCACCTCAGGGCGTGATTGAACTAGCAAAAAGCATCTTACCGATTTTTTCAGGCAACTACGAAAAAGTAGATTTGCATGAGAAATTGATCGCAGAAAAAGAAATTTTATTCCATGACCGATTAAGCAAAATTCGTGGAGGTAAATGATGAATACTGTTTTTTCTAATATTGCCAATGCCAAAATCACTGAAAAATCGCTCAATACGGTTTGGATGGATTTATTTAAATCAGCGAATGAAGTGTTGATGGCAACAGGTTATGTATCTAATGATGCAGTAGTTGAACTACATAAAATTTTGGAGCTAAACGATCACATTCAAAAAATAAATTTATTGGTCGGAATGCATTATTTAGAAGGTTTTAGCCGTTTGCAATACGACAGCTTGTGCAGACTGAACAAATTTTTGCTACATGAAAACAGAGGAGCGGTCTATATTTCTCCCTTTGTAAAATTTCACGGCAAAATGTATGCCTTTCGAAATCAGCAACAAATCAATGGATTAATTGGCTCTGCGAACTTAACGTGTTTTTGGGATAGCACGGAACGTACTTATGAAACTATGTTGCATTTGAACGGTAAGTCTGCACAGATTTTGCAGGCAGATATTCAAAGCACCATTCATAAGCTAGGCAAAAATATCCAAGAAGTTGAAAGACCGAGTAAATTTATTGAACATAACAGCCATTTAGAAAATTGTTTGGGTGTGCTGAAAATTGCACCAGAAAAGATTCGGAAATTATTTGCCCAAACGTCAGAATATAATTTCTCTATTCCAGCTAAAACCGAAGAAAAAAGTAATTTGAATGTATTTTTTGGAGAGGGGAGGCGAGATAAGCGGGGTTTTGTCAAACCAAGACCTTGGTATGAAGTGGAGTTAATTGTACCCAAAAACATCACCTCACAAGAAGGTTATCCGCTTTTTAAGTCTTTTACAGTTATTACAGATGACGGTTGGCAATTTCAATGTAAGACATCAGGAGATTATTCCAAAAATTTCCGCTCAGAAAATGATTTGAAAACACTTGGAAAATGGATTAAAGGTCGCTTGGAAAGCCGTGGCTGCCTGCAAAATAACGAGAAAATTACGCATGAAACCTTACACCAATACGGCAATGATCATTTTGAATTCCGTTCAACTGACAACCCTAATGTCTGGCTACTCTCATTTAAGGGAAAAAACTAAATGCTAAAAACCTACTTAAATCAATTAACCTCGCCTGAATTGGCTGATTCCGTAAGAAAAACCGTTGATGGTTTTATGGAAAAATTATCACAAACTGAGCCGAAAGTCGCCCAAAATGTTTTATTGCTAGGTAATGTTCAAAGTGGCAAAACGGCGCAGGTTTTGGGCGTATTAAGCGCGCTGGCTGACGATGGCGATCATAAAGTTTTTCTGTACCTCACCACCGATAGCGTAGATTTACAGGATCAAACAGTCAAACGAGCCAAAGCCAATCTGAAAAACTTTATCGTATTGTCTGAAGCTGACGACCGAAGTTTTATGGAAGTAATGAAGGCAGAAAACCCCATCTTGGTCGTGATTAAAAAGAATGCCCGTGTATTGAGACGTTGGCGTAATCTGTTTGCCAGTCAAAGTAGTCTGAAAGGCTATCCTTTGGTAATTGTGGATGATGAAGCAGACGCAGCTAGCTTAAATACTAATGCAGATAAGCACGATAAAGATGCTAGCACCATCAATAAACTATTAAATGACATCAAAAATTCCTGCTGTCAAAGCCTGTTTATCCAGTTGACTGCCACACCTCAATCGCTTTTGTTGCAACACGAAGCATCCGATTGGCAACCTGAATTTATCCACTTCTTTGAAGCAGGCGAAAAATACATCGGTGGCAACTTTGTCTTTTCTGATCCACCTAGCTATATCGTTCGTTTTATTGATAGTGAATTGGATGATATGAAAGACGATAGTGGCGAAATTGCCGAAGGGGCAAAACAGGCATTGCTTAGTTTTCTAATAACCTGTGCAGAATTCGCGCTATGTGATAAAACTAACTGTAATTTTGCACTGCATCCAAGCTATAAAATTCAAGATCATCAAGCCTTTTCAAAGAAAATGCAAGCCTTTTTAAATGACTTAGTGCAAGCAGTCAATAATGGGGAAGATCTTGCAGGTAGCTTTAAAGAAAGTTATTTGGATTTGCAAAAGACCAAGCCCGATATTCATCACTTTGATGAAATATACGAAAAATTGACCGCACTTTTGGAGAATAAACAAATCTCTACTCTTGTCGTTAATTCGCAGACAGAAGCAGATTTTGACTTGGAAAAAGGTTTCAACATCATTATTGGTGGTAATGTAATTGGTCGCGGCTTGACTATTCCAAAACTGCAAACAGTTTATTACAGTCGTACAGCTAAAAAACCGAATGCAGATACTTTCTGGCAGCATTCGCGCATTTTTGGATATGACCGAGATAAATCATTGTTACGGCTTTATATTCCGTCTGATGTCTATCATTTCTTTGTTCAACTCAATCAGGCAAACAATCTGATTATTGAGCAGGCAAAAAAATCAGATGGCAATATTCAGGTTATTTATCCGAAAAACATCAATCCGACCAGAAAGAATGTATTAAAAGCTGATAGTATCAATCAAATGGTTGGTGGTGTAAATTACTTTCCACTTCGTCCGAATGAGAATAACTTGTTGGCTATAAACGGTATTCTTTCATCTGTTTTGATAGATAAGGCGCAATCTGATTTGTATCAAATAGACATAGAAGAGCTATTCTTGATTTTAGATAAGCTTGGTAATTATGTACCTGATGACTGGGATAAGGAAAAATTTATTGCCGGCATAGAAGCATTAAAAACGCAACGTCCAACTTTCAAAATCTATGTTTTGGTTAAAACAGGACGTAATCTTTCTCGAGCAACAGGTACAATGCTCTCGGAAGAAGACCGCAAATTAGGAGAAAAATATCCCAATGATTTATTCCTTACACTTTATCAAATAGTGGGAAATAAAGATAAAGGTTGGCAGGGTAAAGATTTTTGGTTACCGAATATTAAATTACCACATAAGGGGTTGATTTATTGGGGGTTAAAATAAGAACGCAAGAATACCGATTGGAATTTAGTTTGTCACCAAAACAATCCATTATCATTAAGTATATTGGTTCCGCGATTGTGATAGCGATTTCATTTAACATACGAACCGGCAAGTATATCTGCGGTATTGTAAAATACGGTTTCTAACGGTTAAAGATAAAAGTAAATGCATAAAGTGCGGTTGAATTTTGGCGAGTTTTTGCTAAAATTCAATACGCTTTTATTTTCTGATAAAAGACAAGTTCGGATGAAGGTAGCTGGAGAGTGGGGAATTGACCTCACGCCGACGAGGTAAAATCTTTCAGGCGCAAATTTATTTGCAGGGACTGTTACCGGACGAACCCTTGGAGAGATCCAATGTGCGCAATTTGCACGAAGTGGACGCCGAAGGCGCAAAAGAGCGGTGAATTTTTTAGCCGTTTTTGAAACGCTCAGGCAAAAGGACAGGGGCTGAAAGAGTTAATTGCCTTGGCACATTTAATGTGTATTGAGGCGATTCAATTCCCTTTTTGCCTCCTTGTAAATTTTACGAGGAATCAACAATGTCATTGCAAGACATCTTATCATCAATTAATTCTTTTATTTGGGGCCCTCCGTTGCTGATTTTGTTATCCGGCACGGGGTTGTATTTAACGGTTAAACTTGGGTTAATCCAAATCTTTCAATTACCTAGAGCCTTATCTTACTTATTCAAAAAAGAGCAGGGCAATAGTCAAAAAGGTGATGTATCGGCTTTTGCAGCGCTTTGCACCGCACTTTCTGCCACTATTGGTACGGGAAATATCGTTGGCGTTGCTACGGCAGTTCAAGCCGGTGGCCCGGGTGCGATTTTCTGGATGTGGTTGATTGCATTATTCGGAATGGCGACTAAATATGCCGAATGCCTGCTTGCAGTCAAATACCGTGTACGCGATAAAGAAGGATTTATGGCCGGTGGCCCGATGTATTATATTGAACGCGGGTTAGGGTTAAAATGGTTGGCGAAATTGTTCGCCCTTTTCGGCGTATTGGTCGCTTTTTTCGGAATTGGTACTTTTCCGCAAATTAATGCGATTACGCACGCAATGAATGATACGTTTAATGTGCCGATTGCCCTCACTGCTTCGATAATGACCGTTTTGGTCGCGCTAATTATTTTAGGTGGGGTGAAACGTATCGCGTTAGTGTCTTCTTATATTGTACCGTTTATGGCGGTTTTATATGTGGCAACTTCGTTAATTATTTTAATCATTAATATAGATAAAATTCCCGGTGCCTTAACTTTAATCATACATAGTGCCTTTGCTCCCGAATCGGCAATCGGTGGTGCTTTAGGTTTTACGGTGATGAAAGCCATTCAAAATGGGGTGGCTCGCGGTATTTTCTCGAATGAATCGGGATTAGGTAGTGCTCCGATCGCCGCCGCAGCTGCGCAAACCAAAGAGCCGGTACGCCAAGGTTTAATCTCAATGGTCGGCACCTTTTTAGATACGATTATCGTATGTTCGATGACCGGGTTGGTACTAGTCATTACAGAGGCATGGCAATCTGCAATGAAAGGGGCGGAAGTTACTAATTATGCGTTTTCGCAAGGCCTAGGCAATGAAATCGGGGCGACTATTGTTACTGTCGGTTTACTGTTCTTTGCATTCACTACAATTTTAGGTTGGTGTTATTATGGCGAACGTTGCTTTGTGTATTTGGTTGGCATAAAAGGCATAAAAATCTACCGCTCTTTTTTCATTCTGTTAGTCGGTTGTGGTGCTTTTATCCATTTAGATTTAATTTGGATTTTGGCGGACATCGTCAACGGTTTGATGGCATTCCCGAATTTAATCGCTCTTATTGGTTTACGCCAAGTGATTATCAGCGAAACCAAAGATTATTTTGCACGTCTGAAAAATAATGTTGTTGATGAAGACGAGCAGGTCTTATCTGCCCAATAAAGAAAAAAGGACGTTTTCCAAACGTCCTTAACTTTATAATCATAGCAACTTTTCTATAAAATAAAACCGCTTTTTTGTAAAACTAGTACTTAGATCACATTTCTTTAAAAATCCTGATAAAACACTTGAAAATTGTTGTGGAGAATAATATTTTGTAGTCATAAAAGTATAAAAGGCAAAAGAGCAGAAATGATCATCAATATGGAAAAAAGAGGTAAATGCTATGACACTAAATATTACAAGCAAACAAATGGAAATCACTCCGGCCATTCGAGCTCATGTAGAGGACAGACTTGCTAAATTAGACAAATGGCAAACTCAATTAATTAATCCCCACTTTATTTTAAATAAAACACCTAAAGGATTTTCCGTAGAAGCCTCTATCGGCACACCGTTGGGTGATTTGTTCGCCAAAGCGGAAGCCGATGATATGTATAAAGCAATCAATGATGTGGAAGAAAAATTAGAAACTCAATTGAATAAATTACAACACAAAGGCGAAGCTCGTCGTGCTAACGAGCGTTTAAAAGATTCTTTTAATTAGAATTTTTAGTGTAAGACAGGAGCGACATAAAGATTTGGTGCTTTTTTGTTAGCTAAAGCACAAACGATCAAATAGTTATGTCGCTCAAAATCATTTTAAAGAATAAACTTTTCCCTTCTTATTTAATCTGCTTAAACTTCCCCTATCACTCATTATTTCATAGAGAACAGTAGTTCTGTCTTAGTGACAATATAATCAATTGAAAAACGATCAATTCACTAACTATAAAGTTATTACGCAGGAAGTATTAACGGAGAGCCACGTCGTTAGAATGATTCCCATGATGGTAAGTTTCTGTTCAAAAAAACTGCTACCGCCACCACGTTGTGACAATAGATCCGCGAGTTTGAAAAAATAACGAAAAAATGAACCGCACTTTGGGAGATAATCGGATTTGGTGGGAGCAAAGTGCGGTTGTTTTAGTACCTGAAAATCATGTTGTTTAATTTATAATCGTCATTGATTGATTTCTGTTAGTATTCTTTCAGATGAATTGTTTTATAATCTATCATTTTGAAAAATAAAGAATATATTTTACTTGTTAAGCTAAGTAGGCAGAACAGGCAGATTTATTAGTGGCTAAACCACAAATTTATCCACAGGAAGACTGAATAACTTATTACTCAGAAAAATATGCTCTAAAGCGGTCAGTTAGCTGATTTGTTTTTAAACGGAAACCGAAAACATATTCGCCGATTTTCCTTGTCAAGAGGGGCGTTGATTAAGAAATAGCTAAGCGAACGGAGAATGATATAAATGCTTTTAGTAACGATGGAATTTTTAATGGGAACTACTGATTTTCATGCTTATCCTAAGTTTATGCACAGAGTTATTCACATTCTTTTTATTTATAAATTTATAGCCTTAGCAACGGAATTTATTGTAAAAGAGAACAGATTATGGAACAATTTACGGTTATCAATAAATTTAAATAAAGGTGATCGTTCGTGATCGATTTTGATGGATACCGCCCGAATGTCGGCATTGTTATTTGTAACCGCAAAGGGCAAGTGTTGTGGGCAAAAAGGTACGGACAAAACTCTTGGCAGTTTCCGCAAGGCGGCATTAATGATAATGAAACGCCGGAACAGGCAATGTATCGGGAATTGTATGAAGAAGTGGGCTTAAGGGAAAAAGACGTTAAAATTCTATATGTATCGCGCCATTGGTTACGTTACAAATTGCCCAAACGATTATTAAGACACGATACCAAACCGATGTGTATCGGGCAGAAGCAACGTTGGTTTCTATTACAGCTGTTAGCAGATGAGAAAAGCTTGAATATGAACAGCACCAAGTCGCCGGAATTTGATGGTTGGCGATGGGTGAGCTTTTGGTATCCTGTACGCCAAGTAGTGTCTTTCAAACGCGATGTATATCGCAAGGCGATGAAAGAGTTTGCCTCAGTCTTATTTGAAACAGCAAAAAATCCGACCGCACTTTTGTCTCCGGAAGATAAAAAAAACGAACAAAACGTCAATTCATCTCATTCACCGACAGCAGAGCATCCGCAGGTGTCGGGGTATTCGCATAAGAAACAGAATTCGTTCCGTAAGACACAAGATAAAAAACGCTTCCCCTATAAAGTAAGGTATTAAAATGTTTGAATTTTTTCTTATTTGTTTGATGGTTGGCGCATTAGTCGGCTTTTTGGCTGGGTTATTCGGCATCGGCGGAGGGTTGATTATCGTACCTATATTAGTTTCGCTGTTGCCGATGATCAATGTGCCGGAGCAAATGTTAATGCCTGCCGCGTTAGGTACTTCCTTTGCAACTATTGTAATTACGGGCTTTTCCTCAGCACAACGACATCATAAATTAGGCAATATTGAATGGAATGCGGTGAAACTTTTAGCGCCGAGTATTATGTTTTCAACCTTTATCGCCGGTCTTTTTATCAGCAAATTACCAAAAGAATATTCAAGCAAACTATTTGCTTGTTTGACGGTCTATTTAGCCGTAAAAATGATTTTATCCATTAAGTCGGAAAAAGGGTATAAACCCTTGACTAACAAAGCTTCAGTGATAGGCGGTATATTGATTGGTATCGCTTCCAGTGCAGCAGGGATCGGGGGCGGCGGGTTTATTGTTCCATTTTTGAATTCCCGTGGAATTGAAATGAAAAAAGCCATCGGTTCCTCAGCATTTTGTGGAATGCTGCTTGGTGTGTCGGGCATGATAAGCTTTATGACTAGCGGTTGGGCAACAGAAGGGATGCCGACGGGCTCTATCGGTTATGTGTATTTACCTGCTGTGTTAGGAATTACATTAACGTCATTTTTCACATCTAAATTAGGTGCAACCACTACAACAAAATTACCGGTGCCGACATTAAAACGCTATTTTGCCGTTCTGTTACTCTGCCTGGCATTTAAAATGTTTATTAGTTAATTGATTTTAAAGGAAACTTATGAGCGAACAATTTATAAAGCTACCAACCCTCGACCCCGTTATGCTAAAACTCGGCCCGGTGAGTCTCCATTGGTACGGAATGATGTATCTGTTCGGCTTTATTTTCGCCTATTGGCTTGGAACGCGACGTGCTAAAAAATCTGATGGCGTATGGTCGGTAGAACAGGTAGATCAGTTGCTGTTTAACTGTTTTGCCGGAATTATCCTCGGAGGACGTATCGGTGATGTGTTCTTTTATAGTTTTGACCGTTTCTTAGCCGATCCGCTTTATCTGTTCCGCATTTGGGAAGGCGGAATGTCATTTCATGGTGGGTTGCTTGGTGTGATTGTTGCAATGATGTGGACATCATACCGTCAAAAACGTCGATTCTGGCAAACGTCCGATTTTTTTGCGCCATTAATTCCGTTCGGCTTGGGCGCGGGGCGTTTAGGTAATTTTATTAACGGTGAATTATGGGGGCGCGTAACCGATGTGCCTTGGGCAATGATTTTTCCGACGGAGCCATCCGGGTTGCCACGCCATCCTTCCCAATTGTACGAGCTATTTTTAGAAGGTGTGGTGTTATTTATTATTCTTAATTGGTTTATCCGCAAACCGCGCCCGACAGGTTCCGTTTCCGCATTATTTTTAATTGGCTACGGTATTTTCCGTTTCTTGGTGGAATATGTGCGAGAGCCGGATGCCAACGTGACAGCTGCAACGGATTTACTGACGCGCGGACAATGGTTATGTGTGCCAATGATTATTGGTGGCGCAATGATTATGGCTTGGGCGTACAAGCGTCAAGATATGACCACACAAAGTGCGGTTGAAAAAGGATAAATTTTATGCGTCAATACTTAGAATTGTGTCAGCGTATTGTAGATGAAGGCGTGTGGGTGGCCAACGAACGTACCGGAAAACGTTGCCTTACCGTGATTAACGCTGATTTGACTTATGATGTAGCCAACAATCAATTCCCGTTGATCACTACTCGTAAAAGTTACTGGAAGGCAGCGATTGCCGAATTTCTCGGTTATATTCGCGGTTATGACAACGCGGCAGATTTTCGTAAGCTAGGTACTAAAACATGGGATGCGAATGCCAATGACAATGCAGCTTGGCTTGCTAATCCGAATCGCAAAGGTGAAGATGATATGGGGCGGGTGTATGGCGTTCAGGGGCGCGCATGGCGTAAAACGAACGGCGAAACCGTCGACCAGTTACGTAAAATTGTCAACAATTTAACCCGAAACATTGATGATCGCGGTGAAATTCTAACTTTTTACAACCCGGGCGAAATCGACCTAGGCTGCTTGAGGCCTTGCATGCATACGCATACCTTCTCTTTGCTTGGCGACACGCTGTATCTGACCAGTTATCAGCGTTCCTGTGATGTGCCGCTGGGTCTCAATTTCAATCAAATTCAGGTGTTTACTTTTCTTGCTTTAATGGCTCAGATTACAGGTAAGAAAGCGGGACAAGCCTATCATAAAATTATTAATGCGCATATTTATGAAGATCAACTTGAACTGATGCAGAGCGTGCAGCTCAAACGTGAACCTTTCCCGTTACCAAAGTTGGAAATTAATCCGGATATTAAAACGTTGGAAGATCTGGAAACGTGGGTGACGATGGATGATTTCAAAGTCGTTGGCTATCAATGCCATGAACCGATTAAATATCCGTTCTCTGTATAGGCGATTAAAGTGCGGTCAGTTTTTGATGAGAATTTTGACGTACAAATGATGCGTCGGGCTCTTGAACTTGCGGATAAAGCGGAGGAACTTGGAGAAATCCCCGTTGGTGCAGTATTGGTGGATGATTCTGGGAAGATTATTGGCGAAGGCTGGAATCTGTCGATTGTTCATTCCGATCCCACTGCTCATGCGGAAATTGTCGCCTTACGCCATGCAGCACAATGTATACAAAATTATCGCCTGCTTAACACCACTTTATATGTTACGCTTGAACCTTGCACTATGTGTGCCGGTGCGATTCTACATAGCCGAATCAAACGTCTGGTATTTGGTGCATCGGATGCCAAAACCGGTGCGGTTGGCTCACGTTTCCATTTCTTTGATGATTATAAAATGAATCATAGCCTTGAAATTACCGGTGGAGTATTACAAGAAGAATGCAGCCACAAGCTTAGTGCTTTTTTTCAAAAGCGCCGTGAGCAGAAGAAAGCTGAAAAAACATCACTT
>CAJPST010000067.1 GCA_905373425.1 uncultured Mesocricetibacter sp. | reverse complement strand
TAAAAACATTGTTTTGAATATGCTCAAAAACAGTATTTTCAGCCTCAATAGTTTCATGATTACGAATGTGTTCATCATTTAGTATTTGTTTCAGTAATGCTGTTTTCCCGCTTCCAGTTCTGCCAACAATAATTCTTCTAGTAAAATCAGGATTTTGTTCACTATTATCAAAATTTATAATACCTTTAAAAACCTCTGATTTATAGAAACAAGAATCAAGAAATGAGTCTGTTTCAGCGTCTAATTTACCAATTTCAATGTTTTTTCTAAATTTATAAGGCATTTTAATTTGCTCCAGTTAGGTTAGTTAAATAATTGAGAAAAATTAGTTTATTATATTTGATATTTTATCACATGATTTCTATTATACCATCCATGGTGGCGCACGTTTCCTAACGTGTGCCTTTTCCTAAAATATAAGTCCTAGATAGCGCAAGCGTCCACGCTTGTGCTTATGTGGCCCAAGCGAGGACGCTTGAACCATCATTTTGTTTTTAAAAAGTGCGGTCATTTTTTCAAACGTTTTTCCACTTCAAAAACACACCCGCGATAGCGCGCATCTCCCGACGCGTGCTTGTATCTTCAATTTAAGGGACTCACGTCCGGAGACGTGCGCCAGCATGGGGAATTGCGTGTAAGTTTATTTGCTCAGCAGTTGGGGGCGAAGTATCAGGTGTCAGATAAGCGGATTTTAGTTATAATTGATACTCAATAAAGGGGGCTAGATTGTTCCTAAAAAGTACAAGAAGGAATGATTTTATTGATGATGGATTTGAATATTTAAGGAGAAACGATGCCTGAAGTAACCAAGTGCGGTCAATTATTGACCCATTTTCGTCATGACATCAATATCTACAAAGTGACTAATAAACAAAAAGAAAGTGATGTGCGGGCAAAAGATACCGTGATTGAAAGCCTCACAAATCCCAGCATTTTACAGCGTTTTCATAAAGTCAATCGCGAAGATATTACGAAGGAAAGTACAAAACACGATTTTTGTGGAATTTGGAAAATTAATGTTACGCGCAAAGTAAAATTTGAATTCAGCACGAAAAAAGAAATAGCTGTTTCATTAGAAAATCAATCAAAGATTTTAACGATGAAAGTCGGTGAAGATCATTTCACGGTAAAAAATAATATAGTTACGGTTCCGGTTATCGAAAAAGGTGAGGAAGAAGCGCATTTTGAGTATATATTTGAATATCCGGATAATATCATTGATAAAAAACTCAATAAGTATTTAGAGAAACATCAAGAAGCCATTATCAGTGCAAATGTAGATAAAAAAATTGCAAAATGGGATAAAGGCTGTTCGTTAGAGCAAGTCGTTGAGCGACTTTATGTAAAAGATGTTTTTGAGTTTTTAGAAGAGCGTATTTATGCAAAACCTTATGATGACAAAAACAAGAAAGATTACAAAATTCTTGATGAGGAATTAGAATTCAATGTTTCGCTTTATTTAATTCCGGTGATTTCGGTTTATTGCCAAATTAAAGACGAAGTGAAAATTTTTAATGTCGATGCGATTACACGTGAAATCCGCCCGCGCACGCCTGATGCGTCGATAAATCAGGATTTAATCGAAACCGTCAGCGATGGTTTGAGCGAGGGAGTGGCATTCTTTTCACCGCATAAGTTGCTCGATGAACCAATGAAAAAAGTGACAAAAAAAACTATCATGGGATTAGGCAAACTTTTAAGGAAATAATCTGACGCGCACCAATATAACTAATAGTTAAAGTGCGGTCATTTTTTCAAATGTTTTTCAACCTCAAAAACACTTTTAAAATTCACCGCACTTTTGCTTATTGAAACTCCACATAAACCTTCTTTCCTAATCCTTCCGCAATGCGCTGTAAAAAGGCAAGAAAGGGAGTGTGGTTGCCTGATTCAAATTTCATGATTAGGCAGAAACACAGTTGCGGCATATCGCATACAGCAATATAATTTGGCGGCAGATTCAATCTCTTAATTTATCGGAAATTTAAATGAAAAACGTAATCATCGATCTTCAAATCGCTTGTCAACACACCGATAACTTGCCGACCGAAACGCAAATTCAACAATGGGCGAATGCGGCAATACGTCCGCAAACTCTTGAGCCTGAGATTACTATCCGTATTGTAGATGAGGCGGAAAGCCACGATTTAAATCTTACTTATCGCGGCAAAGATAAACCGACCAATGTGTTGTCCTTTCCTTTTGAGTGTCCTGATGAAGTGGAATTGCCGTTACTTGGCGATTTAGTCATTTGCCGTCAAGTGGTCGAACGTGAAGCCACCGAGCAAGGCAAGCCGCTTGAAGCGCACTGGGCGCATATGGTGGTGCACGGTTGCCTGCATTTGCTGGGCTATGATCACATTGAAGATGACGAAGCCGAGGAAATGGAAGGTCTGGAAACCGAAATTATGCTTTCTCTCGGTTTTGCCGATCCTTATGCGGCGGATGAGGAATAACCTTGATTTTACCCGCACGCCAAATCGTCATTTTAGCTGGTTCGGATGATTGGCTTGATGAGCAAGTCCGCACATTTTTTTCATCTGTGGAAACGGGCAAAACCACGGTAGTTTTAGATGACAAAAATTTCTTTAAAGCCAGAAACTTGCTCGGACAGGAATTTGATTGGATTCTCTATGACGCGCGCAGTGCGTTGAATTTAGAAGCATTGGCAATGGCGGGCGGCACGTTGAGAGCGGGCGGTGTGTTGCTGATGTTATTTAACCATTGGGATGATCTAACCGAATGGCGGGACGGAGACAGTTTGCGCTGGAGCGGTGAAAACCCTAACGGTGAAAAACAGCCGATTTTTACACCGCACTTTTTGAGGTTTTTTAAACAGAACGTAGCAAAATATCAGATTCCTGTTTATCGGGAATCGCAGTTGGTAACAGTATTACCAAGAGAAATAGGCTCAGAGATAATAAAGCCACAAAGTGTGGTCGAAAAAGAACTTGTTTTCGCCACTCGACAACCTACGGATGAACAACAGGCTGTTCTTAGACAAATTTTAAAACGTGAAGCGGAAATGTATTTGGTCACAGCCAAACGCGGGCGCGGAAAATCAGCTTTAGCCGGTTTTCTTGCGCGTGAATTACAATCCGTTTTGCGTGTGATTCTGACCGCACCGAATAAAAGTGCGGTCAAAATTTTACAAGATTTTGCGGTTACCGAACCTGAATTTATTGCTCCCGATGAACTTTGTCGTCAAATTAGACAAAATCCTCGATTATTTGAACAAGATTGGTTGTTGATTGACGAAGCCGCGATGATTCCGCTGGATTTGTTAAATTGCCTCACATCTGCTTTCCGTCATATTCTTTGCACCACGACTATTCACAGCTATGAAGGCTCGGGGCGCGGCTTCGTATTAAAATTTATGAAAAATATTGACCGCACTTTTCAACAGTTCGGGTTGACCAAACCGCTACGTTGGGCGCAAGGGGATTTGTTGGAAGCCTTCATTGATGACTTATTATTACTACAAGCAGAAGATGAACTGCCTCAACCCGATTATACCGAAAACGCCGACATTCAAATGCGTTTCGTGTCACAAGCGGAACTGATTAAACAAACCGAAACTTTATACGGATTCTATGGTTTGCTCACCCTTGCGCATTATCGCACTTCACCTTTGGATTTACGTCGTTTGTTTGATGCACCACAACAGCGTTTTCTATTAGCGGAAAGTGCTGATGGATTGCTAGGTTGTGTGTGGGCAACGGAAGAAGGCGGTTTGTGCGATGGGCAATTGATTCGGGATATTTGTCGTGGGGTGCGCCGTCCGCGTGGCAATTTGGCAGCGCAGATGTTGGCGTTTCAATATGATTTACCGCAAGCTTGTGCATTGACTTCATTACGCATTTCCCGTATTGCCGTGCAGCCTAAATGGCAACAAAAAGGCATCGGCAAACGATTAATCGAATATTTTGCCATGGCGGCCGAGGTGGATTTTTTGTCTGTTAGTTTCGGTTATACCACGGAGTTGGCACACTTTTGGCAACAATGCGGTTTTGTTTTGGTGTTGTTAGGCGAACACAAAGAATCCAGCAGTGGCTGTTATACGACGCTTGCTTTACGCCCATTGACTGAGGCGGGCAATATATTGACGGATAAGGTTGCCCGTGATTTTCGGCGTAATATCGGATTATCTTTTCATCCGTTGGCAGAAAAATTTCCTTTTCCTCCTGATTGGCAGCTAAACCAAAGCGATTGGCAGATTTTACAAAACTTTGCCGATTTTAACCGCACTTTATCTTCAAGCCTGCCTGCAATCAGACGGTTATTGGCGGTTTATGGAGGGCAACATTGTCCGTTGTTGGAAAAATATTGTAATCAACAGCAAAAAAACGAGCAAATCGATGCTAAAAAACAGTGGTTACGACAATGCCGTGCGGAAGTAGGAAATTTGTTGCAAAAAATTTAGAAAATTTTTAACATAAGGTTAAGTTTTTTATGGAGAAATATTATGACTGAACAAGAAAAAAAACAGGGTTGGTTTAAAAAAATCTTAGCCAAATACAATAAACTCTGCGATGAATTAGGGGTAGAACAGGGCGGTTGTCGCGGTTGTGTCCCGGTGGTTAAATTTGATCCGGAAAATGAGGAGGATAAGAATAAAATCACTAAAAAAATGTGATATTCATCACACTTTTAAAACATATTTAGTGAAAATATAAATCTGTATTTTACTTTATTTCAACAACTGCATAAAATTTGGAACAATTTTGCAATGTTGTTTCCTGCAAATGGTATTTTTGTTTATTTTTATTAATAGGATTTCTTATTTATGTTATGGTTTTTCTTCTGTGCCGGGATTTTAGTTCTCGGTTATTTTGTTTACGGTAAGATCATTGAAAAAATCTTTGTGATTAACCCGAAACGCGCTACACCTGCTTACAGTATGAATGACGGGGTAGACTACATTCCAATGTCCAGAACCAAAATTTGGTTGATTCAGTTGTTGAATATTGCAGGAACCGGACCGATTTTCGGGCCAATTCTCGGTGCTTTATACGGGCCGGTAGCGATGTTGTGGATTGTAATCGGTTGTATTTTTGCCGGTGCGGTGCACGATTATTTCTGCGGAATGTTATCTGTGCGTAATGGTGGGGCTTCAATGCCAACGTTAGCCGGTAAATATTTAGGTACGCCGGTGAAACATTTTATCAATATTATGGCAGTGATTTTGTTATTGTTGGTTGGTGTAGTATTTGTTGCCAGCCCGGCTCAATTATTGAGCACTATTACAATGGATATATTTAGTGCTTCTTCCAGCGGTTTGTCGTTAAATAATGCGGAAGAAATTCACCAAGCTGCCCAATCCGGCGGAATTACTGTGTGGGGAATGGATAAAGCAACGGTAATTTCAGTTTGGACTTTCATCATTTTTGCCTACTATATTTTAGCTACTTTATTGCCGGTTGATAAAATCATAGGTCGTATTTACCCATTCTTCGGCGCCTTATTGTTATTCATGTCAGTTGGAATGGTGTATGGATTAGTTTCCAGTCACTTTAGTGCGTCTGAATCCATTGAGTTCTATCGTACAGTAGATGGTATGTCTTTTGAAAAATTCTTCCAGAATTTTGAAACCCGTCCGGAATTACCATTGTGGCCTCTATTATTCTTAACCATTTCCTGTGGTGCATTATCAGGTTTCCATGCGACACAAACTCCGTTAATGGCACGTTGTACAGAAAATGAAAAAGAAGGTCGTTTTATTTTCTACGGTGCGATGATTACCGAAGGTTTAATTGCGTTGATTTGGTGTGCGGTCGGTTTAAGTTTCTATGAAACCTTACCACAATTGTTGGAAGCGATTAAAGCCGGTTCACCGTCAAAAGTAGTATATGACAGTTCGTTGCATTTCCTTGGTTTTGTCGGTGGTATTTTTGCTGTGTTGGGTGTGGTCGTATTACCTATTACTTCCGGTGATACTGCGTTCCGTGCGGCTCGTTTGATTATTGCTGAATTCTTTAAGTTTGATCAACGTTCATTAGTAAAACGTTTGATAATTGCGGTTCCGTTGTTTGCTATCGGATTTGTAGTTTCAAAAATGGACTTCAGTGTGTTATGGCGTTACTTCACTTGGGCGAACCAAACCACTGCAATGGTTATGTTATGGACAGCGGCAGCATATTTATATCGCTACCATAAATTCCACTGGGTATGTTCAATCCCGGCATGGTTTATCAGTACCGTGTGCTTTACATACTTAGCTTATAACAAAATCGGTTTTGGTTTAGACTACGAATTGTCAGTATATATCGGTCTTGGCCTAACTGCAGTATGTATCGTGTTGTTCTTCACGTTGCTGAAACCATTGGGTGAACGTGATCCGGAAGCTTATGTGGCAGAATAGATAACTGATTGTTTTAATTAATTAATCATAAGAGGATTTGGTGAAAGCCAAATCCTTTTTTTTGTTTCTCTTTTAAAAAGAAAAGGTTAACGAAAAATCTTTACAACTCTTTACAAAGTTCTTGCATGTTTATTTAAGTCATAATAAACTCTACATCAAAGTGGAGAAAAGTGGAGTTTTGTGGTAGATTTTGGCTCAAAATTCCATAATTAAGGATCGAATTAAAGGGTCCGTGTAGAAAACAACAGTAAGGAAAACGAATGTTTCGTGGTGCGCAAACGGTTAATTTGGACGGCAAGGGCAGAATTGCCATTCCGACCCGTTATCGCCCCGAAATTATGGCGGAAAATCAAGGACGAATGGTTTGTACGGCGGATATTAATCAGCCTTGTTTGTTACTTTATCCATTGAATGAGTGGGAAAAAGTGGAGCAAATGCTGTGTGGTCTATCTAGCTTTGATCCTTTACAACGCCGGATTCAACGAGTTATGTTGGGTTATGCCACTGAATGTGAACTTGACGCTTCAGGTCGTATTTTATTAAGCAATCCATTACGCCAACACGCAAAATTAGAAAAAAATATCATGTTGGTCGGGCAGCTAAATAAATTTGAAATTTGGTCTGAAGCGGAATGGCAAGCACAAATTGAAGAGGATATTGCAATTGGTTCAGGGGAGGAATTTGCAAAATCCGAAGCACTAAAAGACTTATCCTTTTAAGAAAGGGTATCCTTCGTAAGGACAGGTGCACTAGCAAGATAGCGGTGCTTGGCGCCGCGTATCTTTTTAACTTTTTATTTTTTTGTATTTATCTGATTTTTGGTTACGTTTATGAATGTGCAAAATCTTTTTTCATCGTCAGAACATTCCACAGTTTTGCTGCGTGAAGCTGTAGATGGATTGGTGTGGAAGAAAGACGGTATTTATATTGATGGCACATTCGGCAGAGGCGGCCATTCCCGCTATATCCTTTCAAAATTGTCACATGATGGTCGTTTAATCGCCATTGACCGCGATCCCGATGCGATTGCGCAAGCCGCTCAAATTCAAGACTCTCGTTTCCACATAGAACATAACAGTTTTTCGGCAATGCCTGAAATTTGTGAAAAATTAGGGTTAGTCGGAAAAATTGACGGAATCTTACTTGATCTGGGAGTATCTTCGCCACAACTTGATGATGCACAGCGTGGTTTTAGCTTTACTAAAGACGGGCCGCGGGATATGCGCATGGATCCGTCAAGAGGATTATCGGCATCGCAATGGTTACAACAAGTTTCCGAAGAGGATTTGGCTTGGGTATTGAAGACGTTCGGAGAGGAACGTTTTGCCAAGCGAATTGCTCACGCTATTGTTAGTTACAACAAAAGTGCGGTGGAAAAAAATACTGAAATTTTAAACCGCACTTTGCAGCTTGCCGAGTTAATCGCGCAGTCGGTTCCATTTAAAGATAAGCATAAACATCCTGCAACGCGTAGTTTTCAGGCGATTCGGATTTTTATTAATTCGGAACTGGATGAATTGGAATCTGTTTTGCAATCGGCCTTAACCTTATTGGCTCCACACGGGCGTTTATCAATTATTAGCTTCCATTCGTTAGAAGATAGAATGGTGAAACACTTTATGCGCAAACAAAGTAAAGGCGAGCAGTTACCTAAAGGTTTGCCGTTGCGCGAAGATCAGATTCGACGTAATCAAACATTGAATGTAATTGGTAAAGCTGTGCAAGCGAGCGAACAGGAAATTGCAGTGAATCCGCGTGCGCGTAGTGCCGTTTTACGAATTGCTGAGAGGATAAGATAATGTTATCAAATAGTGAAAGATACCCGTTACAAACGATTATTATCAATGACTTATTTTCCTCCAATAAATTGGACGGAGTATTGTTGCTTGCCACAGTCATCACAGCAGTGGGAACGATTTGGATTACCCATCAAACCCGTATGCTAACTGCCGAGAAAGGCGATTTAGTATTTGCCAAACAGGCACTTGAAAATGAATATTTAAATTTGAAGTTAGAAGAAACCGCACAAAGCGATAAAACCCGTATCGAACTGTTTGCAACCCAGTTGGGAATGAAACAGGTAGATAGTAGTCAGGAAGTGGTTATTCTGGAGTAGTATTGGATTTAATTATGGTAAAGTTTAATAGCGGTAGAAAACCGATTAAGGCTAAAAAAGTAAAAAAAATAACGATAAAAACGAATGCGACTAAGCCGAATAAGCCTAAAGTTGTGTACGAAACGAGCTTTTTGAAAGGTCGTTATCTATGGGCTTTGACTTTTATGACGTTTAGTTTATGTGCGTTAATTGCGCGTGCGGCATATGTACAAATCGTAAATGTGGCAGATTTGGTAGAAGAAGCCGACAAGCGTTCTTTGCGTACGCAGGAAATCCAATCAATACGCGGTTCGATTTTGGATCGTAATGGGCAATATTTGTCTGTGAGCGTGCCGATGTATTCTATCGTATCGGATCCGAAAGTCGTTCTTGAAGCCAATGGGTTAGAACAGAAAGATCGTTGGAAGGCGTTGGCTGATGCTATTGGAATGCCTTACAAAGAGTTGGTTAAAATCATTCAATCGCATCCGCGTTCCCGTTTTGAATATTTAGCGCGTCAAGTTTCACCAAGTGTAGCAGACTATGTTAAACAGCTGAAATTACCGGGCGTAGTTCTGAAAAGTGAAGCCCGTCGTTTCTACCCACGCGGTGAAGAAGCCGCACACTTGGTCGGTTTTACCAATATTGACGATACGGGGATTGAAGGTATTGAAAAAACTTTAAATTCCCTATTGGTGGGTAAATCCGGTTCAATGACCTATCGTAAAGATAAATATGGTAAAATTATTGAAGATATTCAAGATGTTAAGAAATATGATGCGCATGATGTTACGCTGAGTATTGATGAAAAACTTCAAGCAATGGTTTACCGTGAAATCAAAAAAGCGGTGAAAGAGAATAATGCTGAATCGGGCACGGCGGTGTTGGTTGATGTGCGTACCGGCGAAATTCTAGCGATGGCGAACGCGCCATCTTACAACCCGAATAATCGTGGTAACTTAAAAGAAGAGTTGATTCGTAACCGCGCAGTAACGGACATCTTTGAGCCGGGTTCAACAGTTAAACCTTTCGTTGTTTTGACCGCACTTCAACGTGGTGTAGTACAGCGTAACGAAGTGATTAACACCGGACCGTTAGAGTTAAACGGACACGCGATAAAAGATGTTGCGCCGCGCGACCGTCAAACTTTAGATGAAATTTTGGAAAACTCCAGTAACCGTGGTGTAAGCCGATTAGCATTACGTATGCCACCGAATGCTTTGATGGAAACCTATTTAAATGCAGGCTTAGGAAAACCGACGGATTTAGGATTGGGCGGTGAACGTACCGGTTCTCTGAATGCCGAACGTAAACGCTGGGCGGATATTGAACGCGCCAATGTGGCTTATGGTTATGGGATTAATGCCACACCGTTACAAATTGCCCGTGCTTATGTTACGTTAGGCAGTTTCGGGATCTATCGTCCGCTTTCCGTTACCAAAGTGGATCCGCCGGTTATTGGTAATCGTGTTTTCTCTGAGAAAATTACTCGTGATGTAGTAGGAATGATGGAGAAAGTCGCGATTAAAAATAAACGTGCGCTTGTGGATGGCTATCGTGTTGCTATTAAAACCGGAACGGCGAAAAAACTAGAAAATGGTCGTTATGTGGATAAATACATGGCTTACACCGCAGGTATTGCGCCCGCTTCCGATCCGCGTTTTGCTTTGGTTATACTAATTGATGAGCCGAAAGCCGGGCAATATTATGGTGGAGCGGTTTCCGCACCGGTATTTTCCTCAATTATGGGGTATGCGTTACGCGCGACTAATGTTACCCCTGACGGAGCGCAAGCCGATAAAACTGCCAAACGTGTAGTGAGATTAAGTGGGAAGCAAGACGAGAAGCAAACCAATTAACGGGAAAAATAATGAAAAAACTGACCGCACTTTTGGGTCTGCACGACCAGTTAGAACATATTGAGCTCAGTGAAATGACTTTAGACAGCCGCTCTGTAACGACCGGCTGTCTTTTCGTAGCTGTAAAAGGGCATTTAGCAGATGGACGACGTTATATCGAACAGGCAATTCAAGCAGGCGCTGGGGCAGTTCTAGCTGAATGTGATTCGCCGGAGGAACATCTACAAATCAACCGACAACATAACGTACCGGTGATTTCTTATTATCAACTACCGATTTATTTATCCCGGATTGCGGATCAATTCTATAATAGTCCCTCACAAAGATTAACCTTAGTCGGTGTTACGGGTACCAACGGTAAAACCACCATTTCTCAATTACTTGCGCAATGGACGCAGCTTCTAGGACACAAACCCGTGGTTATGGGGACTATCGGTAACGGTTTATACGGTGAAGTGAAACCGGCGGCCAATACCACCGGTTCGGCAGTAGAAATACAATCTTCATTGGCGAGTTTTGTTGCTCAAGGAGCGGATTTTGCCGCAATAGAAGTGTCATCACACGGCTTGGTACAACATCGCGTTGAGGCCTTGCAATTTGCTGCAGCGATTTTCACTAATTTAAGTCGCGACCATCTTGATTATCATCAAACAATGGAAAACTATGCAGCGGCGAAAAAACGTTTGTTTTCCGAATTAACTAGTAATCATCAAATTATTAATGCCGACGATGAAATCGGTGCGCAGTGGTTATCTGAATTAACCAATGCTGTGGCTGTAAGCTGTAACCCTGAATTTATGCCGAAGCAAAAAACGTGGCTAAAACTGACCGCACTTTCTTTTACCAATCAGGGCGCAAATATAAGATTTAGTTCAAGTTGGGGCGAGGGGAAACTGAACAGCCGCCTTGTCGGTGCATTTAATGTAAGCAATTTATTATTGGTACTGGCAACCTTATTATCCT
>CAJPST010000066.1 GCA_905373425.1 uncultured Mesocricetibacter sp. | reverse complement strand
CGTTGGAGATTTTGCCGCATTTTGATAAAACACTACTTTTTCAACAAATTGATTGGCTTGCCGCATTTTTAAGCGATGCGCTGAAAGATAAATTGGGTATTCGAGAAAATTGGATTAGTCAGGATTTAGAGCGCGGAATTCAGCAGTTCAATCAAAAACAAACTGTGCTCGGTTTACTTAAAGCCAACCAAATCTTGCAAAAAATGCGTTTGGATCTAAGCTTGGTTAATGCCGTTAATCAAGAACTGATTCTATTAGACGGATTAACCCGATTAATTACGGAAGTTTTTGAGAATTAAGGAAAATTATGTTTATTATTGATAGCCATTGCCATTTAGATGCATTGGATTATGAAAATTTGCATCAAAATATTGATGAGGTGATTGAGAAAGCCAAAGCCCGTGACGTAAAACATTTGCTAACTATCGGCGTTACGTTAAGCCGTTTTGAAAAACAGTGTGATACGCTGGCTCATCGTGATGACGTTTCCCTTGCCTGTGGAGTGCATCCGTTAGATTTGGAAGATGAGCCTTTTAATTATGATCGCTTACTGCAACTTGCCGCTCATCCGAAGGTTGTCGCTGTGGGCGAAATCGGACTGGATTATTATTACAGCGTCGATAATAAAGCATTACAGCAAGAAGTGTTTGCACAACAAGTTCAGGCGGCAAATGTGTTGAATAAACCGGTGATTATTCACACTCGAGCGGCGCGCGAGGATACAATTCGTATTCTGCGTGAAAATGATGCTCAAAAGTGCGGTGGGGTTTTGCACTGTTTTACCGAAAATTTAGAAATGGCGAAACAAGGATTGGATCTTGGTTTTTACATTTCTTTTTCGGGGATTATTACTTTTAAAAATGCGGAAGAAATCCGCGCTGTTGCACGTCAAGTTCCGCTCGACCGTTTGTTGGTGGAAACCGACAGCCCTTATCTTGCTCCGGTTCCTTATCGCGGAAAGCAAAACCAACCGGCTTATGTGCGCGAGGTGTGTGAATATGTCGCCACGTTGAAAGGAGTTTCTGTTGAAGAATTTGCCCAAATCACTACGCAAAATTTCGAGCGCCTATTTAAAATAAGCGTGCTATAATCAATCCAAATTTCATTGAAAGGATTTAATTATGCGTAAAATTATCAAATACTTCCTGATTATTGTCGTAGTGCTATTTCACGCCGTGTTGTTTGCAGGAGTAAATTTTGTTTTCCCGCATTATGAAACTACTCGAGTTACCGGAGTGGAAGTGAAACGGGTGGACAAAGACGGTCCGATCACCAAAGCTAACCCAGCGGACGGTCCAACCCGCGATGTGTATTATATTTATACTCAACGTGTAGATAGCGATAAACCGATGGTGTACCGTAACGAAGATACGCGCTGGGGTTTTCCGTTTTATTTTAAATTCGACTCCGCTAATTTACAGGCGTTGGCAGCTAATTTTTCCCAAGAACATAAATTGGTAGAAATAAAGTATTACGGTTGGCGTCTCGTGATTTTTGAGGAATACCGTAATGCTCTGTCATTAAAAGAGGTCTCGGCAGATGAAGGCTCATTGCCGATATTAAGCTACATTTTTTATTTCTTATTCGTAATTACGCTATTTTTCTCAATCCAATTTATCCGAGGCTGGTTTGACAGCGAGTAATTAAACGGGAAAAGAAAATGACGCTCAGTTTAATTGTTGCAATGACAAAGAATCGGGTTATCGGTAAGGATAACCAAATGCCGTGGCACTTGCCCGCGGATTTGGCTTGGTTTCGCAGAAATACCCTCGGCAAGCCTGTTGTAATGGGACGTAAAACCTTTGCAAGTATTGGTCGCCCGTTACCGAAACGGGTGAACGTTGTATTGTCACGTTCACCGTTCGAGCACGATGGTGTTATTTGGCACAATAGTCTTGAAAGTGCGGTAAATTTTTTGCACGATTTTCAAGAAATTATGTTGATTGGTGGTGGGGAAGTGTTTAAACAATATCTGCAACAAGTAGATAAACTCTACCTTACCGAAATCCAAACCGAGCTTGACGGCGACACCTTCTTTCCCGAAATTGATTGGAACCAATGGCAGCCTGAGTTTGAAGAATATCGCCTAGCCGATGAAAATAACGCCTATGACTTGAAGTTTATGATACTAAGTCGAAACTGATCCGCTCCCCAAAACTTGGACAGATAACTAAGCCCCGGTTAAATATTGAGCTCTGTACTGCACGGGGCTCAAATTGTTTAATCCGAGTTTAATGCGTTCCTCGTTATGATAACGCATATAATCATGTATTGCTCGTTCTAATTCATCAATGTTGTTAAACTGAAGGGAATAAAAACATTCCGATGTCAACGTGCTAAAAAAGCTCTCTATCACCGCATTGGCATAGCCATTCTCCCGCCGACTCATACTTGGTATGGAATAAGGTGAACCGTCTTCGCGAATTAACATCTTCCGCCAACGGGCAAGTCCGTAAAGACAGCCTTAGTCGGTGTGAATAATCAATAAATTTGTTTAGTTTAACTGTGCCAACGCTTTCTTTAACATCGATGCCCCCCCCTGAAAGTCGAGTGTCTATTTTACCGCTGAGAAACATCCCTTCCTGCTGTAACTTGAGCCGAGTCATTCGGTAACTATCCCGCCCCTGATTCGCCAGATAAAGGTCGAGGATACGCTGTCGAATAGTGAAATATCAACTATAAGAACTGAATTTCTTAATCCAACCATTTTCTGTATATAGTTCTCCAGATAAGCCATCAGATAATTCTGCTAGATTATTTTGATTCTCATCGATTAATTTCCATTCTGGATATTCTTCAAATAGAAATAATACATTATGTAAAGTATTATCAATTAAGTATGTAGATAGTTGATGTATTAACTCAATTTCTTTATCTAACAAATTTTTTAATTGGTTATGTAAGAGTTGGGATTTGTTATCTTTCATATGCCCAGTAATAATAGCATTTAATAAAAACAATGAATTATCTCTCACTTGGTTAATATAAACCTTACCAAAGTTATCTAAAGTATTCATAAGTTATTAACTCCATAGTATATGTGTTGGTGTAAAGCCCCCAATATTGCGCGCGTCTCCTGACGCGAGTGTATTAATTGGTTTTAATAAAGAAAAGTGCGGTTGGTTTTTAGGCGTTTTTCAGATTGAAAAAGCGCTTTAAATTTTGACCGCACTTTAATGAAATATTTCTTTTTTTTAAAGAGCGGTTAGTTGATAAGATAAGGCTAGCGTCGGGAGGCGCGCGCTAGCAAGGCTGGAAGTAGTTTCACTTTCTACAAGTATGCTCTTCTAACAAATCCACATTAACAGAATACTTAAATGAATACCTAGCCAATATCATTACTTGCAATTTTAAAATTAGGAAATAATGTAAAAAGTGCGGTCAAATTGTAGCATATTTTTTAAATTATGGTATTGTAACCTTCTATTTTTAAATAGGTAATTAGGTTTTTTTATGCAAGTTATTTTGAAATTTTTAAAATATTGTTGGCGCGGATTAAATTTTATTCGTGACTGCGTGATGAATTTGGTATTTCTGCTGTTTGTATTGTTACTTGGCGCAATCCTTAGCTTAAGTTCTTATATGGACGGGGAGAAGGTCGAGTTAGTCGGCGAACAAGGTGCATTATTACTGAATTTAGATGGGTATTTGGCGGATAATCGCGATTCGCAACCGGAATGGGAAAGGGCACTACAGGAATTAGATAATCAACATGTACCGGGGAAAATTTCCACTTTCGATGTGGTTTATGCCATTGAACAAGCGGCGAATGATGAACGTATTAAAGGGCTTGTGCTGGATTTCAATTATTTTGAAGGCGCAGATATTCCGGCATTGGAATATGTGGGTGAGTCGCTGAAAAACTTCAAAAAAACAGAGAAGCCGGTGATTGCTTTTTCCGATAATTACACTCAAGCGCAATATTTACTGGCCAGCTATGCGGATGAAATTTACCTTAATCCGAGAGGTTCAGTGTTCATTCAAGGACTGGCAGCGCAAAATCTATATTTTAAAGAAATGCTGGATAAACTTGAAGTTACTCCGCATGTTTTTCGCGTAGGAACCTATAAATCGGCAGTAGAACCGTTTTTGCGTAACGATATGTCGCCTGAGGCGCGTAGAAATTTGCAACAATGGTTAAACGGAATGTGGACGAATTATAAAGATATCATAGCGACAAACCGGAAGATTGATCAAAATAGT
Source organism: uncultured Mesocricetibacter sp. (assembly GCA_905373425.1). Taxonomy (GTDB): domain Bacteria; phylum Pseudomonadota; class Gammaproteobacteria; order Enterobacterales; family Pasteurellaceae; genus CAJPST01. The sequence goes on along the minus strand of CAJPST010000066.1, from coordinate 7,091 downwards.
GTATTACCGGATGCAAAGACTTTTCTGAAAGAATTAAAAGCATTAAAAGGCGATAGTACAGCTTATGTGGAACAAAGAAAATTAGTTACCCAATTGGCAAGTCGTTCTGAATTAGACAAGAAATTAATCGAACTTTTTGGCTCCAATAAGGATGATGAACCGAAACTATTAAGCTTCAACCGTTATTTAAAAGCATTGCCTGATCGTATGTTAAGCGAAGACAGTGAACATAAAATCGCCGTTGTGAATGTGGAAGGTGTAATTGTGGACGGTGAAAGCTATCAAGATGAAGTGGGGGGCAATACGGTTTCCCGCTTGCTGAGTGAAGCTAATGCGGATAAGGATGTAAAAGCCGTAGTATTGCGGGTAAACAGCCCGGGTGGTAGTGCCTTTGCTTCTGAAGTGATTCGTCAGGAAGTGGATGCTTTACAAAAAGCAGGCAAGCCGGTAGTGGTTTCAATGGGATCAATGGCGGCTTCAGGCGGGTATTGGATTTCCAGTACGGCGGATTATATCGTAGCGGATAAAAACACGATCACCGGCTCTATCGGTATTTTTGCACTGTTTCCGACCTTTGAAAAAACTGTTAAAAAATGGGGTATTTCTTCCGATGGCGTTGCGACCTCCGAACTCAGTGATTTGTCGCTTTTAAGACCGCTTTCCTCTGAATTGAATGATGTGTTTCAGATGGAAATTGAATACGGCTATGATGAATTTTTATCTGTTGTGAGTAAAGGGCGTAAATTATCGAAAGAAGAAGTCGATAAAATCGCCCAAGGACAAGTCTGGTTGGGACAGGATGCCTATAAAAATAAACTGGTGGATGAACTCGGTAATTTTGATACGGCGTTGAATAAAGCGATAGAACTGGCTAATGCCAAGCTGGCTGATGATCAAAAAACTGATGATTACAGCGTAGAATGGTTTGTAGAAGAAGACGATTCCACGTTAAATAAATTAATGAGCGGCTTACGGGGCAGCGTGAAATCATTGGTGAAAAGCACTGTAGATGAAACAATCGGGTTACCGAAAGAAGCGGCTCAGATTAAACAAAGCCTCGGTGTGTTGACTAAATTTAATGATCCGAAAGGACAGTATTTATATTGTCTGAATTGCGGTCGTATTAAATAATCGTTACCGATTGAAAAGCCGGAGAGGAATGCTCTCTGACTTCCCCAGCCTAAAGTGCGGTAAGTTTTTTTACTGTTTTTTATTTTGACAAAACAGCTAAAAAATCAACCGCACTTTTTCTATTTGTCTAAACTTGTTATAAATTTGAGTTGAGTTTTAAATTTTAGAGTGTAAAATATGATTTACACAGATGTAAAAATTAATTTACACTCTATAAAATTAAGCATAAATCTAATAGGAAATCGCAATGAACAAAGACAGCATCCATAACGTTCGTATTGTTGACGAAAAAGTATTAATTACTCCTGCCGAGCTCAAACAAAAATTGCCATTACCTCAAGTGTTACGTGGGCAAATAGAAACTCATCGCCGTGAAATTTCAGATATTATCCATAAAAAAGATAAGCGTTTGTTAGTTGTGGTTGGTCCTTGTTCGGTGCATGATCCCTTAGCTGCGTTGGATTATGGTAAGCGTTTAAAAGCTTTGGCAGATGAATTAAAAGACGAACTTTACATTGTTATGCGTGTTTATTTTGAAAAACCTCGTACTACCGTCGGATGGAAAGGGTTGATTAACGATCCGAAAATTGACGGTTCTTTTGATGTGGAACACGGTTTGCACATTGCACGAGAACTATTGCTGGAACTGGCAGAACTTGGACTGCCGTTGGCGACCGAAGCGCTTGATCCGATGACGCCGCAATATATGGCGGATTTATTCAGTTGGTCGGCTATCGGTGCGCGTACTACGGAATCGCAAACTCACCGTGAATTGGCTTCCGGTTTATCTATGGCCGTCGGTTTTAAAAACGGCACGGACGGTAGTCTTGCTACGGCAATTAATGCGATGAAAGCCGCTTCAATGGGGCATAGTTTTATTGGTATTAATCAAAACGGTCAGGTTAACTTGCTACATACGGAAGGTAATCCGGATGGACACGTTATTTTACGCGGAGGAAAAGTACCGAATTTTGCGGCGGAATTTGTCAAGGAATGTGAACGGGAATTAGAAAAAGCAGGATTGGAAAGTGCGATTATGATCGATTGCAGCCATGGCAATTCCAATAAAGATTATCGTCGTCAACCTGCGGTAGCGGAAGAAGCGACAAATCAAATCGTGAATGGCAATAAATCGATTATTGGATTGATGATTGAAAGTCATATCAATGCAGGTAATCAAAGTGCGGAACAACCGGTTAGCGAGATGAAATATGGTGTTTCTATCACCGATGCCTGTATTGACTGGGAGACTACCGATAGCTTACTGCGCAAGGTCGCTACAGCACTGAAACAAAGAAAATAACCTAAAAAATGACCGCACTTTATTGACTGGAACGGCTTAAGATGGATGCATTGAAAGACATTAGAAAAGAAATTGACAGTCTGGATCAAGAATTGATCGAGATTTTTGCCAAACGTTTGGCATTAGTGAAAAAGGTCGGTGAAATTAAACATCAACAGGGTTTACCGATTTATGTGCCGGAACGTGAAGCGGATATGCTGCAAGCCAGACGTGAAGAAGCACAAAGAAAAGGCGTCCCGCCGGATTTAATTGAAGACGTGCTGCGTCGTTTAATGCGTGAATCTTATGTCAGTGAAAATCACCATGGATTTAAAACCGTGAATCCTGAGATAAAAAAAATTGTAATTGTCGGCGGAAAGGGAAAGTTAGGCGGATTGTTTTTGCGTTATCTGAGATTGTCCGGTTATCAGGTAGAGGCATTAGGCAGTGAGGATTGGGGGCGTGCTGCTGAAATTTTACGTGGCGCAGATGTAGTGATTGTTTGTGTACCGATCGCCAAAACGTTACAAACTATCGAACGTCTGCAACCTTATTTAGCCGAAAATATGTTATTAGCCGATTTAACTTCAGTTAAATGCCAACCGTTGCAAAAAATGCTTGAGGTTCATCGTGGCGCGGTACTCGGTTTGCACCCGATGTTTGGGCCCGATATTGCCAGCATGGCAAAACAAGTTGTTGTGCGTTGCGATGGTCGCTATCCCGAACATTATCAATGGTTACTTGAACAAATTGAAATGTGGGGGGCGAGAATTTATTGTACAGATGCCGCCGAACACGATCAAAATATGACTTACATTCAGGCTTTGCGTCACTTCGCGACTTTTGCCAACGGTTTGCACCTATCTAAACAACCGGTGAAATTATCTAAATTATTGGCGTTATCTTCACCGATTTACCGTTTGGAGTTGGCGATGATTGGGCGTTTATTTGCTCAGGACGCAGAGCTTTATGCCGATATTATTATGGATAAGCCTGAAAATCTGGCCGTAATAGAAAGCCTGAAACAAAGCTATGAAGAAAGTCTGAAATTCTTTGAAAACGGTGATCGGGAAGGGTTTATCAAAACTTTCAATCAAGTTCGGGAATGGTTTGGTGAATATTCTGATTTATTTATGCAAGAAAGCCGCCACCTGCTACAACAGGCAAACGACAAACGTCAGCACAGTTAAATGGCAGGTAAATTTGACCGCCTGCATGAGAGCGTTTAAAATAGCGTTTTAAAAAAACAAAAGGATATTTTATGAAAACATTATTTTTCGCTCTCGTTGCTGTTATTGCCCTTAGCGCCTGCTCCCAACCGAAAGACATTTATTTTAACGGTTCTGAAGGTTCGCGTTCCGGCTTAAAATACGATCAAAGCAGCCAAACTTTTGGAATTAATACCAATTAAAGCAATTAAGAAAAGATAACAAAACGAAAAGTGCGGTGGAAAAAATACAAGAAATTTCTACCGCTCTTTTCCGCTCTTTTCCGTTCTTAATGTTCTATTCCTCATCAACAATATCAATAAATTCCGCCATCAATATCTGAGCCAGATCTTGCGGAGCAAGTTCAATGCTTAAGCCGCGTTTTCCGCCGGAAACGTAGATTTTATCAAAGTCGAGTGCAGATTGATGAATAACGGTTTTTAAGCGTTTTTTCTGACCTAACGGGCTGATGCCGCCCACTAAATATCCCGTGCTTTTTTGAGCAGCATCTTTATCCGCAAGATCGATTTTTTTCACGCCGATGGCTTTGGCTGCTTTTTTCAAATTTAACATATTGGCTGTCGGTAGAACGAAGCAGGCGAGTTTTTTCTGATCACCGTTTTCCGCAACCAATAACGTTTTAAACGATTGATTCGGATCAATCCCTAATTTTTCGGCGGCCTCGTCACCAAAGTGAGTATTATTCGGATCGTGTTCGTAAGTGTGTAAAGTGAAAGCAATTTTATGTTTTTTAAGTAAATCTACAGCGGGAGTCATTTATTTTCCAAACTTCAGTAAGTTATTAGACAGAATAAAAACGGTAGATTTTAGCTAAAAAATCCACCGCACTTTTTTATTTTTTCAGTATTTTATTGGTAATAGTACCGGCAGTTATCGCACCGTTAACGTTTAAGGCAGTGCGTCCCATATCAATAAGCGGTTCGATCGAGATCAACAAGCCTACCAATGCAAGGGGTAAATTCAACGTTGAAAGCACTACGATGGCGGCAAAGGTCGCTCCGCCACCTACACCTGCAATGCCGAATGAAGAAATCGCAACTACTAAAATCAATGTGGCGACGTAACCGATACTAAACGGATCAATACCGACTGTTGGAGCAACCATCACTGCCAGCATAGCGGGATAAATACCGGCGCAGCCATTTTGCCCGATAGTGGTACCGAAAGTTGCCGAAAAGTTAGCAATAACGCTGTCATTTCCTAATTTATTGGTTTGTGTTTCGATATTAAATGGAATGGTTGCCGCACTGGAGCGGGATGTGAAAGCAAAGCTCAAAGTCGGCAACACTTTTCTGAAGTAATCCAATGGGTTAATGCGGAACAAGGCAAGTAGAATGCCGTGTACGATAAACATCAATAAAATTGCCGCATAGGAGGCAATGATAAAGGTTCCTAAGTTAACGATGTCTTCCCATTTGGAGGTGGCCGCCATTTTTAACATTAAGGCGAATACCCCGTAAGGCGTGAGACGGATAACAAAACGGACCAACCGCATAATTAACTTATTCAAAGTATCTACGCCTTGCGCAATACGTTCGCCTAATGCTTCGTCTTCTTTGCGTAAACTCAGTACCGCGATTCCTAATAATGCCGAAAAAATAACCGTGCTGATGATTGAGGTCGGGTTGGCACCGGTCAATTCGGCAAACGGATTGCGCGGAATAAAGGAAATAATCATGGCAGGAATGCTTAAATTTGCTACTTTTTCTACTCGTCCTTCTACGCTGGCTTGTGCTGCCAGTTCACGTTCGCCGGCGATTAATCCCTCGGCAGAGAGATTGAATAAATAAGTCATTGCAATACCGATAGCAGCGGCAATTGCCGTGGTAATTAATAATATTGATAATACACTGACGCTGATTTTACCAAGCGCCCCTGCCTGTTTAAGTTTAGTAATGGCAGAAAGTACGGAAATGAATACCAACGGCATAACGATCATTTGCAATAAACGCACATAGCCCGTGCCGACGATATTTGTCCAATCAAGTAATGCAACTAAGGATTCTTTATCGAAAAAGGTTTGCCATATTGCTCCTAATCCTAAACCGATAAGTAGGGCGACAAAGACAGTTTGACCTAGTTTTTGCGTGCGTTTAAACAGTAGATTAAGTAAGAAGATAATTGCTAAAAAGATAGTGATGTTCAAAATAATCATAGACGTTCCTTATGTTGTTAGGATTAAATTGAAGGAAACCTTATTAAAGCAAATTTAAGTTAATGTGCAAATGAAATTTATAAAACGGAGAAAAAATCTACCGCACTTTTAACAGCATTTTACGGTGATAGCGTTTTCTTTTGAGTAGGAAAATCAGTACAATGTAGTTTTAAAATCAGAAATAGTATTAGAGAAAAAATGAGTGAATTAAATATAGCGATCGCTGCAGAATTTGAATTATGTGAAAAAATAGCAGAATGTTTACAGCAAAGTCAGTTGGAAATTAAGAAGTTATCTATTATTGAGATCTACTCGTTTAATGAAGAACAGGGTGTGCGCTTTAATAATCGGGCGGTAGAACAGTTAAAGATGGAAGATGCGCAATGGTCTGACTTTGACTATTTATTGTTTGCCGGCGATATCAATCATGCTCCGCATATTGCCAAAGCGGCTGATGCGGGGTGTGTAGTGCTGGATATGAAGGGCATATGCGCTATGTTATCCGATGTGCCGTTAGTTGTGCCTACGGTGAATGAGGGACAGTTAAGCGAATTACGGCAACGTAACATAGTTTGTTTGCCTGATCCGCAGGTAAGCCAAGTAGCGCTAACCGCCGGTTATTTAATTGAAAATAGCTCGTTAAATCAAATTGTTGTTACATCTTTATTGCCAGCGTCTTATGTTAATACCGAATCTGTCAATCAGCTTGCGGGACAGACGGCACGTTTGTTAAACGGATTACCAATTGAAGAAGAGCAGCAACGTTTGGCGTTTGATGTCTTTCCACTTGAGACGGCAACGTTGAGTGCGCAGTTGCAAAAAATCTTCCCGCAAGCGGAGCGTGTAGTATTTCATCCGATACGCGTACCGGTCTTTTACGGTATGTCGCAAACAATAACCGTGCTTTCTGATTATGCTTTAGATTCGGACGGCTTATTAGCCGCATGGCAAAACAACGATTTGCTTCAATATGAAGATAGCTTGATTACCCCTGTGACTAACGGCGAAAAGGAAAATGGTGAACAAGCCGTGAAACTGCACATCGGCAACTTAAAAGCACTTGAAAATTCGATAGAAAACGGGGTTGAATTCTGGACGGTTGCGGATGACCAACGCTTTAATTTGGCATTGTTAGGCGTGAAACTGTTGAAAACAGTTTATCTGCAAGGGTACTAAGCGTATTTGAGGCATGAAAGATTTCTACAAATTTAGTTTGACCTTTGCCAGATTTTTAATAAGAAAGTTGGTAATAATAATTACCAACTGTCATTGTTCAATAGGTGTATTTAATTTA